>JBBFLF010000008.1 GCA_037481655.1 Desulfobaccales bacterium
AGCGCCATCCTGACTGGAAGGAGCGTCTGGCGGCGGCGGCCCCGGACCTCATCTGCTATCTGGCGCAGCAGGTCTTTGAGGGATTGCGGGTGGCGGCCCGGGGGGCGGAGCGGGACTGAGGGGGGGCCCGAGCAGCCCCTCCTGGCCCGATTGGCCGCTGGTGACGGAGCTGGCGGCCATCGCCGAAGGGCGGCTGTGCCAGGGGGAGAGGCGGCGGGCCTGCCAGGCGGCCAACGGGTCCTTCGCCATTTGGGCCTGCCGGGAGTGCCGGGAGTATGTGCAGGCGGAGAGCATCTCCCCCTGGACCTGGCACCTCTTGTTCCTGCACCGTCTGCAGCAAGCCGGCTATCCCTTCCGGGCCAATGATCTCAGCCTGGAGACCTGGCTCTTGTTGGGAACGGTGCGGGAGGTGCTTAACCGCTACGGGAAAAGGCCGCTTGCAACCGCGGGCCGCACACACACGAGGGCAGCATGAGCAAAGGGAACAATTTCATGGAGGAGAGCCGCCGGGCCTTCCGGCAGCTTCAGGAGGAGATGGCGGCCTTCCAGGAGGAGTTCAGCCAGCGGCGCCTGGAGGCCTGGCAGCGGGAGATGCGGGGGATGCTGGACGGCTGGGAGCGTTTCCGTCGGGAGTGGCAGGGCAGTCTGGACCAGATGGAGAGCCAGGCGGCCTCCACCTTCGCGGAAGTGAGTGCCCGGGGGGAGGCGGCGGCCCGGGAGCTGGCCGCCCAATGGCGCACCTCTCTTGCCGCCATGGCCGAAGAGGTCCAGGAGTGGGGAGAGGGGGTCCTGGAAGTGTTTGACAGCCTCAGTCGCAACTGGCAGAGCGGCTTCGGCGGGGGAGGCGGCCTCTTTTCCTGGCTGGGATTTGACTTCGGCCTGGGGGGCATTTTCCACCAGGGCGGCATTGTGGAGGCACACCGGGGCATGGTGGTGGGCCCCGAGGCGCTTTTGAGTGACGAACGGCTGGTCAAAGTGCAGACCGGAGAGGGCATCCTCCCCCGGGAGGTCATGGTGCGGCTGGGGGAGGAGAATTTTGAGGCCCTGCGCCAGGGCCGCTTCGGGGTGGTCCCCTCGGAGGGCGGGGCGGCGCCGCAGATCACCATTCAGGTGCAGGCCCTGGACGTCCAGGGAGTGGCCGGCCTGGATTGGGACCGCCTGGTGCAGCGGCATATCCTGCCGGCCCTCAGCCGGGAAGCGGACCGACGCTGGTAGGGAGGCGAGATGGCCAACGCCAAATTCGAGTGGACCCCGCCGGGGGGCAGCCGGCAAAGTTACACCTTACCGGTGAATTTCACCTACGACTACCGGGAGCTGGGGGTGGACGACAGCGATCGGGAACGAGCCATTGACGGCACCCTGCGAAGTTACGCCCGTACTCTCAAGAGCCGTTGGGTCCTGACCTTCCGCCACATCAGCACCGCCCAGAAAGAGCAGTTGACGGCCATCAAGGCGGCTCAGACCGAGGTGGATTTCTACCGGGACGCGGAAGGGCCCCTCACCCTGACGGGACTGTGGACCAACGACCTGGACTTCCGGGAGGTGGCCCCGGGATACTGGTCCGGCACCATCGTGCTGGAAGAGGTCTGAAACCTTACACCGCCGGGAGGCTCAGATGCGTAAAGTGACCGCGGCCTATCAGGCGGAGGAGGGCCGCCTTCGGGGGGCCAGACCCCGGGTGAAGGCAGTGCTGGGGGGCATCCCTCTGGATATCGGCCTGGCCCCTGACTCCGGAACCTTTGAGCACACCATCTATGGCGGGGAGCCGGGACGGCTGGTGCTGGAGGAAGGGGCCCTGGAGTATGCTGCCTGGACCTCGCCGGTCAGGGAGGTGCCCCTCAGGGAGATCACCGAAGCCATTGCCACCTGGGAGGAACACGTCCCTTACATGCAGGTGAGGGTATCGGTGCGCAGTGCCGGCACCCGGGAGGCGGTGCCCCAGGCCCCCTGGCAGTCCCTCACGGCCAAGACGGTGGTGCCGCTTGGGCCTTTTTTTCAGGTAAGGGTGGAATTCACCGACTGCACCTGGGCCGGGGAGGAGCCGGGATATGTGGCCGGCCTCGGTCTGGAAGGTCGGGTCACCATTCCCGAGACCGAGATCGTCCATCCCGGAACCCTCCAGGTGGAGCTGGCCCGGGACTTCAGCCAGGTCCGGCCCGGCAGTCATCGGTTGGGGCTGGACAACCGCCGGGGACAATGGCTTGCCCATACGGCCCGGGCGGCGGCCCTGGGTCTGCTCGCCGCCGAGCGCTATGTGGAGCTGTATCACGGCTGGGAGCAGCCGGACGGTGAGGTGGAGTGGCTAAGACTATACCGGGGCACTCTTCAGGAACTGGCGGGGGTGGGCCATGCCTGGCGGGGGCGGCATCTGGCGGACCTCCTCAGCCGGGATTGGGTGGCCGCCCGGCTGCAGCGGCATGTGGGCGCTCCCGGACCTAACGGGGAACGCCGGCCTTTCCTTCGGGGGGCTTACCTGGCCCGGGCCGAGCTGGTGGCCAGCGTACCGGCGCAGGTAGGGGAGATCACCAAGCAGGGAAACGGCAGCGCCACCTTGAAGGTGTTGGGCACCTTTCGGGGCCTGGCGGATAAAACCTTTCTCATCGAAGCTGAAACTGCCGGGGAAGTCGGGACGGCCACCTGCCGCTGGTCGGTGAACCAAGGCCAGAGCTGGCGGGAACGCCAGGTGCCGGCCACCGGGGCGGAAGATCCGCTGGAACTGGAGGACGGCCTGGCGGTGTATTGGGAATCAGGGAACGGCCCGGATTTCCAGGCCGGTGACCGCTTTTCCTTCACCGCCACCGCCCCCCGCTACCGGTACCGGGTCTGGGGCGGCCCCTTTGCCGCCATCACCGCAATCTATATCAACGGTGAGGAAACCTGGGAGGACCTGTCCGTGGAGGCCGCCACCGGGGAGATTATCCTGGTAGGGCGCACTGGGACGGTGGAGGCCCGGGTGGTGAAGGACGCCACCACTCATCCGGTGGACATCATCATGGACATCCTGGCCGAGGTTGGTTTGGGTGACTGCCTGCATCGGGATTCCTTTGAGCTGGCCAAGAGCATGACCCCGGAATACGTCATCGGGGTGTGCTTTGAGAACCTGCCGGCGGCCCAGGCCCTCAGGGAGATCCTGAAACGCACGCTCTACGATATGTGGGTGGATTTCGGCGAAATCAAGATCCGTCCTTATCTGGGGGAGGAGAGCTGAGGCAATGCCGACCTCGGCTGAGTTCCGGCAGAAACGGACATGAGGGGAGTTATGGCGCGCATAGAGTGGGCCAGGGCCAGTCAGTTCAATTGGGTCTTTGACAACCTGGGGGGGGTGAGGCTGCAGGAGGCGGTGGCCGGGCGTTATGGGGGCGGCCTGGCCACCGTGGCGGCCGATGGCACGGTCCGGCTCTCTCCGCCTCTTCCCGGGGCCGGGCGGGTGTACTATGTCCGGGGGGTATGGCGTCAGGAGACGGTCTTCGGCTGGGAAGGGTTCTGGGCCGACCCCAGCGAAGGCGACCGGACAAATTATTTTTCGGGAGGCTCCTTCAGTAATCAGGCCGGGACCACCCTTATCACCCTGGGGACTCCCTTGCCTCCCGGCACCCCGGTCCAGGTCTATTACATCTATGACACCGGGGCACGCTCTGAGCGCTACGAGCCCCTGAACATCTACCCCTGTATCCGGCGGGCCTATCGCGGTCGGGAGGATTTCACCTACGATTTCGCCGTCGATCGCTTCCTCGATCTTATGTCCTGCCTCCATTTCGCCGGCGAGCCGCAGGGCAAGGATAACTCCCCGGCCATCCGCTTTCTCTGGCAGGCGCTGCTGGCCCGGGAGCGGAGTTGCGAGCCTCCCCTGGTCCTCGACACCTTTGAGAGGCAGCTCTGGGAGAAGGGGCCCTTTCTCATGTACCGGGGCACCACCCCGGGAGCTGAGTTTCAGGTCTTCCGCACGGAGTCCGAGGTGGGAGTCCGTAACCGCCTCCTCCATGTCCGGGCGCATCTGCCCGGTCTTTGGGACGGGGCCTGGTTCGGCTACGGCCTGGGGTGGTCCCTCACCACGCCGCCCTTCTCGCAACTCTCCCGGGTGAGTCTCCGGATGAAGGGGGCAGCCGGGTCCACCCGGGTGCATCAGGTGGCCAAATCCGGCAGCGGCAGTGCCACCCTGGTGCTTTTGGGGGATTATCAGCATCAGGAAAGACGGCTTTTTGTCATTCAGATCCAAACTGGGGGGGATATTGGCACCGCCACCTACCGCTGGTCCAAAGATGGTGGCCGCACCTGGGAGGAGGAAGGGGTGGTCACCGGTGACCGGGAGCACCCGGTGCCCCTGTACGGCGGGCTGGAGGTGGCCTGGGAAGGAGGAGCCGGCACTCACTTTTACTCCGGGGATTATTGGACCTTCTGGGGCGGGGAGCCGGCAGAGCATCCCCGCAGGCTTTTGGTGGTACTCAATAGTGCCGCCCCGGGAGCTGGTAATCCCTGGGGGCCGGAATATACTTTCGTGCACGCCCTGCCGGACCGCTTTCCGGAGCTCACCCTCTTCGAGGTTCCTTTCAGCCAGTTCTGGCGTCGGGACAATCTCATTGATGACGGCGACCGGGTCCGGGCCACCTGGGGCACCTGGCATGCCGCCTCGCAGCCGGACCAGAGCCTCATCTTGCTTTACGACCGGGAGGAGACCGAGGAGATCTTCGGGGATCGTTATTACACCCAGAGGTGTCTCGCCTGGAATCTCTCGGAGTATGCCACTGCCTTCGGGGCCTGGTGCGGCATTGATCCCGGGCGCTGTTCCTCCCAGGGCCGGAGCACTCTGAACTTTCTCCTGAAACCGGAGATCTCCGGCCTTTCCTCGATCACCATCCGGGTCAAGGTCAAAGACGCCCGGGGGAGCTATTTCTATCAGGACAAAGTGGTGCAGGTGGGCGTGTGGCAGCGGGTCTCCGTGTCCCTGAGCAGCTTGCAACTGGAGAGCGGCAGCCTGCCCCTTACCCACCCTTTGCAGGCGGTGGATATCGGCATCCCCTCTCAGCCGCCCACCAACGGCACCTTTCTCCTTACCGACCTGAAATTCGATGAGCACCTGACCTTTGCCGGCGCATCGTATCTGCGTCTGCTGGAGTGCAAAATCGAGCAGCAGGGCCAGGAACTGCATGAATGGTGGCTGGACGAGGTGGGCCTCGATCTCCTGGCCACCGACCCTTATCCTTGGGTGCCCCGGCTGGCCATCTCTCTGAACCCCTGGGGGCAGAACCCCTGGCGGGGACCCACCCTGGTGCACTATGCCCACCCCCTGGGGCCGTATCTGGCCGGGGACACCGCCAAGCTGGACACCTTCCTCACCTTCCTGGCCGATGCCCAGAACCAGTACAACGCCACTTACTATGGCCAGAAAGGCCCCATCTTCCCGGTGCACACGAGAAACGACCTGGAAAATGTGCATCTCTGCGGGGAAGAGAACTTCAATAAGTTCACCTGGTGGCCCAAGTACCGGGACTACAAAAAGAAGGCCCTGCTCTACCTGTTCAACGGCAACTTCCAGGATTCCTCCGGGAACGGAGTGCATGGCCCGAGCTCCGGCCCCACCTATACCACCGGCATCAGCCAGCCGGGCAACACTTCTTTGGTGGTGGGTGGCAGCTCTTACAACATCTCGCACAACGCCATCATGAATTTCAACCGGGGGGAAATCACTCTCACCTTGCTGTTCAAGGCTCCGGTGGTGAGCGTGGTCGGCCGGCTGGTGTCCAAGACCGGGATTGGCAAAGCCTGGAGCATCCAGGCCCCTACCAATAGTTCGCCCCACTTGGTCCTGCGGCTCACCAACGGCACCAGTCATGACACCCAGGTGAGCAATGTCATAGACAATCAGTGGCACCTGGTGTCCTTCGTCCTGGACCTCCCCAACCGCACCGTCTATGCCTACAAGGACGGGGTGCTGGTGAACACCACCACTATCCCCTTCGATCCGGATGTGGACAGCACCGGCCAGTTGAGGTTCGGGTCCTGGGCCTCTGCCACCCCGGCCCACCTGGACATGTACTTGCAGGAGCAAAGGCTGGTGTCGGCTACTGAGCAGGCGGCCCGCTGGAACATCATCCGAGGCTTGGAAAACGGCTCCTCCTATCCGGAAGCCGGCTATGGCCTGGGCCAGTATTGGGCCTTCCTGCGCCTGGCGGAGTATTACTTCGTGAGCGGGGACAGCCGGGCCTGGAACATCCTTAACCCCTGGCTCACCTGGCTGGACCTGGCCGGCGCGGCGGATGGCTCCGGGTGGAAGTTCCCCCTCTACTTCTCCGAGTTCGGCCAAGCCTATGGCACCAGTTATGACCCCGGGGCGGCGGCCTCCCTGGCGGTGGGGTGCCTGTATATCTTCATGCGGAACGGGGACTCCCGGGCCAACACTTGGGCCAGGCGGATTTTGGATGACCTGAGAGTCAACCGGCAAAGCCCTCGGTACCAGTATCTCTACAAGTCGGACTATCACTATGCCTGGCTGAACGCCCTGGTGGCCCATGCCTTCGGGCTGGCGGTGACCGGCCGGCCGGGGCAAGCCTATGATTTTGCCGAGACCGCCAATGACCGGACGCACTTCCAGAACATGGTGCAGAAGTTTTTTGCCATGGCGGGGGATGAGAAACCCAATGTGCTGAACGCGGATTTGATCCCCTTTGCGGCGGTGGAGGACGCCGACATCTGGGACTATGCCCCCCACTACATCATGCAGCGGCAGATGGGGTCCATGGAGGGAGTGGTCCTGATGCTGCACGCGGCAGTGGACTGGGGGCTGTTCTCCGGGGACTGGAGCTGGTATGAGGCCCTGAAAGGCTTCATCCTGGCGGACCACCGGGTCGGGTTGGGCCCCCATCAGATCAGCCGCCTCTCCTATTCCCGCAGCGCTGCCGGGGTGAGAAATGTAATCCGCGTGCGGTTTGCCGATTTTGACCGCAATCCGGCCAGTTATGTGGAAGAGAAGGATGAGGCGGCGGTGCAGGCCTGGGGGGAGCAGGTTCTGGACGTGGATTGTCGCTATGGCGCGCCGGTCATCGTGGAAGACCCGGAGACCGCCCGGCTGATCGCCCAACGCCTGCTTACGCGGTTGTCGTTGCCTTGGGAGATGGTGCACCTGACCACTTGGCTGGAGGGCGTCCGCCTGGAAGTGGGGGATACGGTGGCCATTACCTCGGATTTCCACGGCTTTCATGGGGAGGAATTCACCCTCTTTGGCAAGGCCGTGGACCTGAACCGCCGCCGGGTGGAGCTGGAGCTGGCCCGGCCCGCCAAGGCTGTTAGCTGAAACTCCAGGAATGTCCCTTATCGTTATCTTTGAATCCGGCAGTTCCCGGGAGCTCCGAGGACGGCCGACCCGAAGGATGAAAATATGAGCCTTGCAAGTTCCCTGGACTTCGGCCTGCCTTTTTTGGGTGCGATTCTAGTTGTGGTTGCGGGATACGGCCTCTGGCTGGGGCGGATCCTGCGCAGGCTGGACCGGAAACTGGAGCGGCTGCAGCACCACTGCCAGGCCTGCCGCCGCGAGGTGGCGGCCCAATTGGCCGGCCGCCTCCCATATGATCCGGAGCACACCGCCCTGTGGGAAGCGCTCCATTACCATGGCCATCCCCCTCGGACCTTTTCCGGGGACGACGTGAGAATCATCGGCGGCTGACTCCGCCGTCGGCCAGAAATCCGGGGGTTACTGGGCAACCTGTGACCCCCGGACCCCAAACCCTCTCCACCTCACAGGCCAGCCTGCCTTAAAAATCTGAACGGGCCGGGCCAAAAACCTTACCTCTGACACCGGGAAGGTGGAGCAGAACCGCTCTTCCTTGCCAGCCCCAATTCTCCCCCTGGGCGTATTCGTGCTTGACGAGTCCCCCCTTTTCTATAAAATGCTCTAGTGGGTAATTTCACAATTCATGGTCGCCGGAAGGGCAAGGGTGGATGCTTGGCCGGCGGCCCGAGGAAGGAACTGTATGGCGACACAGGCACAGCCCCAGGCTCCGGTAGGCAAAGTCATGGTCATCGGCGCCGGTATTGCCGGGGTTCAGGCCGCCCTGGACCTGGCCAATGCCGGATTTTACGTCTACCTGGTGGAGAAAAAGTCGGCCATCGGCGGCGTCATGGCCCAGTTGGACAAGACCTTCCCCACCAACGACTGCTCCATGTGCATCATCTCCCCCAAGCTGGTGGAGTGCGGCCGGCATCTCAATATCGAAATCCTCACCTTAAGCGAGGTGCAGGCCATCCAGGGGGAGCCGGGCAATTTCACCGTCACGGTGAAGCAGGAACCCCGTTACGTGGATGCGGCCAAATGCACCGGCTGCGGCGCCTGTGCTGAAGCCTGCCCGGTGGAGCTCCCCAATGAGTTCAACGTGGGCCTGGACAAGTCCCGGGCCACCTACCGCCTCTATCCCCAGGCCATCCCGGCCACCTTCGCCATCAAGAAATACGACCGGGCCCCCTGTGTGAGGGCCTGCCCGGCCAATTTGAGCGCTCAAGGCTACGTGCAGCTCATCAAGGCGGGCAAATTCCCCGAATCCCTGAGCCTGATTATGGAGCGGCTGCCGCTTCCCGGCACCATCGGCCGCATCTGCCCCCACCCGTGCGAGACCGACTGCCGGCGCCAGGAGATGGATGAACCCATCGCCATCTGCAGCCTGAAGCGCTTTGTGGCCGACCAGGTGGATTGGGACGCCCTGCCAGTGCCGGAAATCCAAAAGAACAACCAGCCCGTGGCCATCGTCGGCTCCGGCCCCGGGGGCCTCTCCTGCGCCTATCACCTGGCCCTCATGGGCTACAAGCCGGTGATCTTCGAAGCCGCGCCCCAGCCCGGCGGCTGGTTGCGCTACGGCATCCCGGAGTACCGTCTCCCCCGCCAGGTCATCGACCGGGAGATCAACTACCTGACAAAGCTGGGGGTGGAGATCCGCTGCAACACCCCCATCGGCCCGGGCCGCACCATCAACGACCTTCTCACCCGGGACGGCTTTCGGGCGGTGTATCTGGGCGTGGGCTGTCAGGACTCTCTGCGCCTGCCGGTGCCCGGCGCCGAGGCCCAGGGGGTGCTCTGGGGGGTGGAATTCCTCAAAGACACCGCCTCCGGGAAGGCCCCGGACCTCAAGGGCAAGAAAGTCATCGTAGTGGGCGGCGGCAACGTGGCCATGGACGTGGCCCGCACCGCCAAACGCCTGGGCCCGGCGGACGTGAAGATCGTCTGCCTGGAGACCCGGGAAGAAATGCCCGCCAACCCCTGGGAAGTGGAGGAGGCGGAAGCCGAAGGCATCCCCATCCTGCATCGCTGGGGCGTCAAGGAGATCGTGGCCGAGGGCGGCAAAGTCAAAGCCCTGGCCATGAAGGCGGTGGAGCGGGTCTTCGACGAGCAGGGCCGCTTTTCCCCCACCTACTTCGAAAATCAGACCCAGACTGAAGCCTGCGATGTGGTGATTCTGGCCATCGGTCAGAAGGCCAACCTCTCCTTCCTCACCCCGGAAGACGGCATTGAGCTGACCCCCCGGGGTCTCATCAAGGTGGATCCGGACACCAAGGCCACCAGCCGGGAGGGCGTCTTTGCCGGCGGCGATGTGGTCTCCGGCCCCTGGATCGCCATTGCCGCGGTGGCGGACGGCCGGGAGGCGGCCATCTCCATTGACCGCTATCTTAAGGGCCAGGACCTCAAGGCCGACCGGGAACTGCCCCTTCGGCCCATCAAGGACGGCCACTGGAACCCCATCCCCAAGGACGAGCCCAAAAAGCCCCGGGCCGCCATGCCCCATCTGCCGGTGGAGGAATGGCTGAAGGGCTTTAAGGAGATCAACCTGGGCTTCGATAAGGAGCAGGCCGTGGCCGAGGCGGCCCGCTGCATCAACTGCGGCCTGTGCTCCGAGTGCATGCAGTGCGTCATTGCCTGCCAGGCCGGGGCTATCGCCCATAAGCAGGGCCCCCAGACCCTGGACCTCAACGTGGGCGCGGTGGTGCTGGCTCCGGGCTTCCAGACCTACGACCCCTCCAAGTACTCCACCTACCACTACGCCCAGTATCCCGGGGTGGTCACCAGCCTGGAGTTTGAGCGCATCCTCTCCGCCTCCGGGCCCTATGCCGGCCATCTCGTGCGGCCCAGCGACCACATGGAGCCCAAAAAGATCGCCTGGCTGCAGTGCGTGGGCTCCCGGGACCTGCACCACTGCGACAACAGCTACTGCTCCGCGGTGTGCTGCATGTATGCCATCAAGCAGGCGGTGATTGCCAAGGAACACTGCAAGGAATACACCCTGGACACCGCCATCTTCTTCATGGACATGCGCACCCACGGCAAGGACTTTGAGAAATACTACTGGCGGGCGGAGCAGGAGCACGGGGTGCGCTTCATCCGCTCCCGCATCCACAGCATTGACCGGGTGCCGGGCTCCGATGACGTCTCCATCCGCTACGTCACGGAAAAAGGCGAGATCAAGGAGGAGACCTTCAACCTGGTGGTCCTCTCCGTGGGGCTGGAGTCCTCTCCCGACGCCCTGAATTTAGCCAAAACCCTGGGGGTGGAGATCAAACCCGACACCCGCTTCGCCGCCAGCTCGGTCTTTGCGCCGGTGAACACCAGCCGGGACGGCATCTATGTCTGCGGCGTCTTCCAGGCCCCCAAGGACATCCCCCAGTCGGTGATGGAGGCCTCCGCCGCTGCCGCGGCTGCCGGGGAACTCCTGGCTGCCGCCCGCAACACCGCCATCAAGAAGCCGGAGATCCCCCCCGAGCGGGACGTCTCCGGCGAAGAGCCTCGCATCGGCGTCTTTGTCTGCAACTGCGGCATCAACATCGGCGGGGTGATCAACATCCCCAAACTGGCGGAATACGCCAAGACCCTTCCCAATGTGGTCTTTGTGGATGAAAACCTCTTCACCTGCTCCGCCGACACCCAGGCCAAGATCGTCCAGGCCATCCAGGAGCACAATCTCAACCGGGTCATGGTGGCCTCCTGCAGCCCCCGGACCCATGCCCCCATGTTCATGGAGACCATCCAGCAGGCGGGCCTCAACCCCTACCTCTTCGAGATGGCCAACATCCGGGACCAGGACTCCTGGGTGCACATGCATGAGCCCGAGGCCGCCCTGGAGAAGGCCAAGGACTTGGTGCGAGGCGTGGTGGCCCGGCTGCGGAATCTCGAGCCCCTCCACAAGATGGAGTTCCCGGTCACCAAGGCCGCCCTGGTCATCGGCGGCGGCGTGGCCGGCATGACCGCCGCCCGCTCCATCGCCGACATGGGCTTCCAGGCCTATCTGGTGGAAAAGACCGACAAACTGGGCGGCAACGCCTGGAACCTGGTCCTCAGCCACCAGGGCCATGACTACCAGGGCTTCCTCACCGACCTCATCAAGGCGGTGGAGACCCACCCCAACATCGAGATCCTGTTCAACTCCGAGGTGGTGGAGACCGGCGGCTTCATCGGCAACTACCGCTCCACCGTCAAGACCCCCCAGGGCAACCGGGACCTGGAGCACGGCGTCACCATCATGGCCACCGGCGGCAAGGCGTATGTGCCCACCGAATACCTCTATGGCCAGGATGAGCGCATCCTCCTGCCCTTCGACCTGGACAAGCTCATCGCCGTCAAAGATCCCAAGGTCGCTCAGGCCAAGCAGGCGGTCTTCATCCAGTGCGTGGGCTCCCGGGAGCCGGAGCGCCCCTACTGCAGCCGCCTGTGCTGCACCCACTCGGTGGAAAGCGCCCTGGCCTTAAAGGAGCTCAACCCCGAGATGGATATCTTCATCCTCTATCGGGATATGCGCACCTACGGCGAAAAGGAGCTCCTCTACAAGGAGGCCCGGGAAAAGGGCGTCATCTTCATCCGCTTCGACTTGAACAGCAAGCCGGTGGTGGAGAAGATGGCGGACGGCAGCCTCAAAGTCACCGTCACCGACCCCATTTTGGGCATGCCGGTGGTCCTTAACCCGGATATCCTCACCTTGGCCTCCGCGGTGCTGCCCAATGACGTGGAGGATCTGGGCGAAACCTTCAAGTTGCCCCGCAACGCCGAAGGCTTCTTCAATGAAGCCCACGCCAAGCTGCGGCCGGTGGATTTCCCCACCGACGGCATCCATCTGGCCGGTCTGGCCCACTATCCCAAACCCCTGGACGAATCCATCGCCCAGGCCAAGGCCGCCGCGGGCCGGGCCGCCACCTTCCTGGCTTTGGACACCGTCAAGGTGGGCGGCATTGTGGCCGTGGTGGATCAGGAAAAGTGCGCCGTCTGCCTCACCTGCGTGCGCACCTGCCCCTTCATGGTGCCGGTCATCGACTACACCGTGGACGCGGCCTACATCGATCCGGCCAAATGCCAGGGCTGCGGCGTCTGTGTGTCGGAGTGCCCGGCCAAGGCCATCCAGCTGAAGCACTACACCGACACCCAGATCATCGCCCAGGAACTGGCCCTGGCCGCCAGCTGAGCCTTATCCGGGGAGGGCCCCTTTGCCCTCCCCGCCACAATTTTTACATGAGGGAGACATCATGACCGCCACCGACTGGACCCCCAAGATCATCGCTTTCTGCTGCCGCTACTGAGCCTACAGCGCTGCGGACCTGGCAGGTTCGATGCGGTTGCAATACCCCCCGGAAATCAAAATCATCATGGTCCCCTGCACCGGCCGGGTGGATATCCTCCACCTCCTCAAGGCCTTTGAAGGCGGCGCCGATGTGGTCTTTGTGGCCGGCTGCCTGGAGGGGGAATGCCACTACCTCGCCGGCAACATCCGGGCCCGCAAGCGGGTCACCAAGCTGAAGAAGGATCTTGAAGCCATCGGCTTTGACCCTGAGCGCCTGGAGATGTTCAATCTCTCCTCCTCGGAAGGGCCGCGCTTTGCCGCCATCGCCAAGGAGATGGCGGAGCGGGCCTATCGCCTGGGTCCCAGCCCGGTGCGCAAAGAGGCCCGGGAGGCCTGGCTGGCCAGCCAAAAAGCCGCCAGCGCCTAAGTAGGAAAAAGGGAGTGGGGGAAGGGGCAGGGAGAGGGGGCAGGGGCCGCCGCTCCCTGACCCCTCCGCCGTCCCCATCCATCTTCGCTTGCGGGCAGAGGCGGGAGTCTGGCTCCCGCCTCGATTATTTCGGGGCCCCGCCTGAATAAAAAGGCCGGACGCAAACGCCTCCGGCCTTTTCCTTGCGCACCCAGTGGGATGTCCAGGTCAGGGCATGGGCGTGCCCCGCTTACGCCCCGTCCTGTTTGCCCCTTACAGGAGCGGCTGGATCATCTTCAGGAATTCCTCTTTTTTCCGGGTCCCCAGCACCTTGTGGGCAATGTTCCCCTGCTTGTCGATGATGAAGGTGGTGGGCACCACCTCCACCCCGCCGTAAGCCTTGGCCACCTTGTCATCCCCCAGCAGCACCGGATAGGTCACCCCCAGCTGCTTGATGAGGAAGCGCAACAGGGTGGGATCCGAGGACAGGCCGATGCCGAGGGTCTCGTAGCCCTTGCCCTTGAGCTCCTGGTTGATTTTCTCCAAATCCGGCATCTCATCCCGGCAGGGCCCACAGTTGAAAGTGAAAAAGTTGATGAGCACCACCTTGCCTTTGAACTGGCTGAGGCTGTATTCCCTGCCCTCCAGGATGTCTTTGAGGGTGAAATCGGGGGCTGCCTTGCCCTGGGCCCCCGCCGCCCCAGCCAGCGCCAACAGCAGGGCGGTCACGACCAGCAGCGCTCCCAGCCGGGCGCCGGTTCTGTTCGCCATGAGTGTCTCCTTCTGCCAGCGGGATCAACTTCGCTGCCCCTTTTATAACAAATGCGCTTGCCCCTCGCAATTTTCCTGTGGGTCTCTTTCTCCTTTATCCTACCCTTGACATCCCCTTTGTCCTCTCTCATATTGGGAAGCACAAGCCATCCCGGCCAAGAGGTGCTTGGGGCCACAGTCAGGAGCAAATCATGAAAATTCTCGGCATCTGGGGCAGTCCCCGCAAAGGCGGCAACTCCGAAATTCTCCTGCAGGCCTTCCTGGACGGCGCCGTCGAGGGGGGCGGGGAGGTGGAGCGCCTGGCCCTGAGGGAGCTGAAGATCACCCCCTGCCTGGAGATCTACCACTGCTTCAAGGACGGCACCTGCCCCATCAAGGATGACATGCTCCCCCTGTATGACAAGCTCCTGGAGGCCGAGGTGGTGGCCCTGGCCTCCCCCATCTTCTTTTATGGCGTCTCCGCCCAGGCCAAGGCCTTCATCGACCGCACCCAGGCCCTCTGGTCCCGGCGCTATATTCTCAAAAAGGACTTCCCCGGCCCGGAGCGCCAAGGGGTGCTCCTATGCACCGGCGCCACCCACGGCAAACTCCTCTTTGTGGGGGCCCGCCTCACCGCCAAATACTTCTTTGACGCCATCAACGTCACCTACGCCGCCGAAATCCTGGTTAGGGGCGTGGATGAAAAGGGCGCCATCCTGGGGCAGCCGGAGGTGCTGGAGCGGGCCCGCCTCCTGGGCCGGCGCCTGGCCCAGGGCGAGAAATTCGGCCCCATCAAACTCTCGCCCCTGGCGGTTTGAGGGGACCTGGGGGAACGCTTGGCATAACGCCGGGTTTGCTCAGGTAAGAGCCTTTTGCTTGTAATTTTCCAGGGAAAACCGGGGGTAATTTATCCACTCCCGCCCACCCCCATAGGGGGTTGGGGATGGGGGTTTGGGGGAAGGGGCAGGGGTCGGCGACTCCTGGCCCCTTCCCCCAAGAGCTATCTGTCGTAGTCTTCATTTTATTTCCAAGGAAAGTCATCCCAAAGGAGGCAAACTATGCTGACCGTGGGCATGAAACATGAAAAGGAGATCACTACCGGCCCGGAGCACTCGGCCCGCAATTTCTTCCCGGACCTGCCGGATGTCTTCGGCACCCCATATCTGGTGGGCCTCTTTGAGGGCGTGAGCGCCGAGCTCATGGCCCCGCACCTGGCCCCGGGAGAGCAGTCCGTGGGGGCCGGCATGGACCTCAAACACACCGCCCCCACCCCCTTGGGAATGAAGGTGCGGGCGGTCACCGAGCTGGTGGAAGTGGACAAGCGCAAACACGTCTTCAAGCTGGAGGCCTTCGACGAAAAGGAAAAGATCGGCGAGGCCACCCACGTGCGGTATATAATAGATGCAGCCAAGTTCATGCAGAAAGTGGAGGCCAAAAAGGGCTGAACCCCGGGACCCTGTCCGGTCTGATCCCCCTGAAGGACTTTGAGGGCGGCTTCGGCTGGGACGCCCAGCTCCGCCAGTACGTCCGCAAAAAATACCGGGCCGACCTGGAGGGTCTGGCAGACCTGGACCCGGCCCTCTTGGCCCGGCTCCTGGGCGGCGAGCTTCTGGAGGTCACCCCGTACGCCGGGGTGCGCTGGGTGCTCCATCTCAGGCCCTTCCGCCCCCTGGAGCTATTTTTCCTTTATATTGCGGATGAGGAATTCGGCCCGGACCTCAGGGTCTATTTCGGCCCCTTAAGCCGGGCGGTGCCCACCGAGGACGCCTACGTCTTCGCCTGGGATTACCTGGCGGTGCTGGCCCGCTATGGCCGGCGGGAATATCCTCTGGCTTTGGCGGCCCCGGCTCCGGAATGGCTGTCGGTGGCGGAGTTCGCCCCGCCTGAGGCCCGGCCCATCCAGGAGCAGGCCATCGGGGTGCGGGAGGAAGTGCTGCCGCGCCTTCAGGCGCCGCTGGTGGAGGTGGCCGTGGCCCGCCTGGAGAGGGGCCGCTGCCAAGCCCTACCCGCGGGCTGGCAGGTCACCTGGCCTATCCTCGGGGATGCGGCCTTCCGCCTCACCCTGTCTGAAGGAGAGGTGGAGCTGGCCTTTGACCGTCACGGGGCCTGCAAATACACCCCCGAAATTCTCCTGAGCTTCGCCTGGCTCTATATCAATGCCCTGATCCGGGAGTATCGGCAGGTGGACCCCACCCTGCCGCGGCTGTCCCGCTACCTATGACCCTCTGCTGCCCTGAGTGCCGCCAGCCCCTACGCCTCCACCCCTCCTGACAGGGGCTGGCGGTGGTCTGCACGGCGTGCGGACGGGAGGTGGCCCCGGAAACTTTCGCCCGTCTGGTCAGACAATCCAAAGAACGGCGGCACTCTGAGGGTCCCACCCCATCTGCAACTCCCGTGGCGCCGGATTGAGGCTCGCGGTTGCAATCCGGCGGGCACCATTTATACTTATAGTGCACCATTTGAAGTACCGGTTCGGGCCCCTTCACTGGGAGCCGCCGTGACCGGCGCCACATTCCAGTCATGGAGGGAGGTCTATGGCACGCGTTACCATTGAAGATTGCCTGCGCCGGGTTCCCAACCGCTTTGCCCTGGTGCACATGGCGGCCAAACGGGTGCGCCAGTTGTATCGCGGCGCCCCGGTGCTAGTGCCGGGCAACAACAAGGAAATCGTCATGGCCTTGCGGGAGATCGCTGCGGGCAAGGTCATCCCCACCTCGCCCCTGCCCGCCCTCCCGGAGAAGACCCCCTACCGGGACGAGGATGCCGGCTAATCTGCCGCCCGCCTATTTCGAAGCCGAAAAGCGCTACCGGGAGGCCCGGTCGGTCAGCGACAAGATCCGCTGCCTGGAAGAGATGCTGGCCATCATGCCCAAGCACAAGGGCACGGACAAGCTCCGGGCCGATTTGCGCCGGCGTCTCTCCCAGCTCCGGGAGATGGGGAGCGCCCGCCACGGTCCTGGGCGCCGGGCCCCGGTCTATCTCATCGACAAGGAGGGGGTGGGCCAGGTGGCCCTCATCGGCCCGCCCAATACCGGCAAATCCTCCCTCGTGGCCGCCCTCACCAAGGCCCAGCCCCTCATCGCCCCTTACCCCTTCACCACCCGCACCCCTTTGGCCGGCATGATGCGCTTCGAAAATGTCCAGGTGCAGCTGGTGGACACCCCGCCCCTGGGGGGAGATTTCCTGGAGCCCTGGTTTCCGGATCTGCTGCGCCGGGCCGACGCCTGGGCCATTGTCCTGGCACCCCCCGCCGACCCCGTCGCCGAGCTGGACAAGCTGGCCGCCATCCTGGCCGGCTATCAGCTTGCCTTTACCCCCGCCGCCGGTCTCACCCGCCGCCCCGCGTTGATCATTCTCAACCAGGCGGACCTCTTCGACGACCCCGAGGAGGAGGCGCTATATCTGGACGTCTTAAGGGAGCGCCTGCCCACCTATCCCGTGTCCGCCGAGACCCGCCGGGGGCTGCCGGAACTTAAGCCCGCCCTCTTCGGCATCCTGGGCCTCATCCGGGTCTATACCCGGGCCCCGGGCAAGGCCGCCAACTACAACGCCCCCTTCGTGCTGCCCCGGAATACCACTGTCCTGGAGCTGGCCGGCCGCATCCACCATGACCTGGCCCGACAGTTCAAGTTCGCCCGGGTCTGGGGCCAGGAGACCTTCCCCGGCCAGCGGGTGCAGCGGGACTATGTCCTGAAAGAGGGCGACGTGGTGGAGATTCACACCTGAGCCTGGGCACAAAAAATGGGGGAAGAGAAGGCCAGGAATCGCAGCCTTCTTCCCCCTCTCCCACACCCTCTCCCCCAACCCCATCTATGGAGTGGGATAAGAGCCACGCAATTTCTCTCCCACCCTCCCCTCATAGCTCGCTCATGGCCGGCGCCGCGGTCTTTTGGGCCGACGCGCCTCGCTTCTGCCTGAGCTTCAAGCTCCGGGGAGAATATCCGCGTTGACGCCCCCCCAGCACAGCACCGGCCCGAACTCCTCCTGCCCCGGGCTCTGGGCCCAGACCTCCAGTTCCCAGCTCACCTGGGGCCCGGCCCAGGCGGCCAGCACCTCCTCCTCCAGAAACTCCCGGAATGCCTCCGCCTGCTCGGCCAAGGCCTCCTCCCCTTCCGCCGCCGCCGCCAGGAGCTCCTCCAGCTCGGCGGCAAAGTCTGCCCGCCACGGCGGTTCTGCCTGTCGCCGCCAGTCCTCTTCCGTCTTGACCCCCGGCAGAACAAAGGTCTCCCGCACTACCTGAGTCCAATCGGGCCAGCCCTGGAGAACCCCGAAGATGGCCCGGGAGGTGCGGCTCAGCAGCAGCGGCGCCCACGGCTGAGGGCTCTCCCCCACCATCTCCCGCTGCCACAAGGCGAAGCGCAGGCGGGCCAACCCCGGATCCACCATCTCCTTCAGCCCCGGCACCGTGCCGAACTGGGGCTGCGGCTCCCAGGGCTCCGGCGCCAGGATCTCCGCCAGCCAGGAGTGGCCCCGGTCCACCAGAGTCATCTGGGCCTCCTCATCGGCCTGGAGCTTTTCCAGCTGCCAGGCCAGGGTCAGGGCCTGGGCCTCCACCTTGGGCGCCGCGGGCTTCTCCTCCGGCGGCAAGCCCTTGAGTTCCCGGAGGATGTCCCCCACCTCCTCCTCCTGAGCCGCCAGAAAATCTTCAAAGGCCTTTTGCTGGGTGAGCTCGCCCGGCCGGTAGTGGGCCAGTTCTTTCAAGGGCCGCTCGGCTTCCTGGGGGAGGGCCCGGGTCTCGTAGGGCATGGCCGCCGGCCAGTTCGGGGCCACCCCCACCTCCAGATGCGGAAAGTACAAAGGCAGGGTCCAAAACTCCTCCCGCCAGGGAATGATCAGGGGAAAGGCAATGAGCCGCCAGCCGGGCATATATGCTCCTCTCATGTCGTCGTGTGATCTGAAATCTCCGGAAGGGGGTCAGGGTGCGTGAATTTCGTGACCTTCTCCCCAGATCCCGTTGCCAACCCGTTGGCAGGGGACCTTCAGGCCATGCCGAGGCATTTCCCCCCAGGCCCGCTTTCAGTGCCCCTTTCCTCAAATCACCTTTGCCTGGGCATCAGGTGAGGAAAGGGAAGCCAGCGCCGTTATTCCCGGCACACCCGATTTTTGCCCCCCTGTTTGGCCCGATACAACGCCCTATCCGCCGCCGCCACCAGCCCGGCGCCATCCCCGTGCGGCGGCAGCCCCGCCACCCCGATGCTCACCGTCACCGCCAGCTCCCGCTCCGGCAGCGGAATTTTCAGCTCTGCGATGCCGGCCCGGAGGCGCTCCGCCAGGATGGCCGCCTGCTCCGGAGGCGTCTGGGGCAGCAGCACGACGAACTCCTCCCCCCCATAGCGGCAGAGGATATCCGCCTGGCGCACTGAGCGTTTGAGGTACGCGGCCACGGTTTTCAACACCGTATCGCCTGCCGGGTGCCCCAGGCTGTCGTTCACCGCCTTGAAATCGTCCAGGTCCAGGAACAACAGGGAGAGGGGCCAGCCATAGCGCCGGCTCTGCCCCACCTGCTGGGTGAGCATCTCGTTGAAATAGCGGTAATTATAGAGGCCGGTGAGGCCGTCCCGGATGGCCAGGCTCTTGACTTCTTCAAAGAGGAGCAGGTTCCGTAAGGCCGCCTCCCCCTGGAGCAGGAAGATGCGGAAGAGCTCCGCCTCCTCCGGCTCAAAGGGCTCCGGCCGGGCCGCCAGTGCCAGGCCGGTAAGTTCACCCGCTGCCATTTCCCCCCGGAGCAGGGCCCAGCCACCCGGCGCCGTCCCGGGGGAATCCTCGGAACCTCCCAGGCAGTGCGCCAGCCAGCCCTGCCAGGCGGTCATGGCCGCCGGAGGAAGCTCGGGACGGTGGCGATGTGCCTCTCCCCGGATCTCCCCTTCCGACCGCCGAACAACCAGGCTGAGGCAGGCAAGGGGCAGGCTCTCCCAGATGAGCTCCGCCAAGCCCTGGACAAGCTCCTCGATGGACAAAGGCCCTGCCAAGCGCTCGCCGATGCGCCGGATCTGCAGCAACTCCTGGGCCCGGCGCTGGGCCAGGGCCTCCCGGGCCTGCTTCAGGTCCTCCAGCAGCTCCCGGTTGGCCCGGGTGAGCTGCCGCCGCTCCAGGGCCCGCTCCACCACCGCCGCCAGCTCCGGCAGCTTGAGCTCGGATTTCACCAGGTAGTCATAGGCCCCCAGCCGCAGGGCCGCCACCGCGCTGTCCAGGCCCCCCAGGCCCGTGAACAGGATGACCTCGGTGTCAGGACAGGTGGCCTTCAGCCGCCGCATCACCTCCAGCCCCGAGAGGTCCGGCAGGTTGAGGTCCAGGATGGCCACTGCCGGCTCCCCGTCCTTAAGGGCCGCCAGCGCCTCCTCCCCCCGCTGATGGGCCCACACCCCAAATCCTTGACCCCGCAGGAAGCGGGTCAGCACCTGGAGGAGGGCCGCATCGTCATCCACCACCAGGATCTGGTCGGGCATCAGAGAAAGCCCTCGAGGGACAGGAGGGTATCCCGCTTGAAATGCTGGTCGTCCCGCCGGGGATAGTCCAAGGTGTAGTGCAGACCCCGGCTCTCCTTGCGGCTGAGGGCGCAGCGGATGATAAGATCCGCCACCGTGGCGATGTTCCTCAGCTCCAGCAGATCCCCGGTAATGAGGAAGTTCCAGTAATATTCGGTGATTTCCTGGGTGATGAGATCGATGCGGTGCTTGGCCCGCATGAGGCGCTTGTCGCTGCGCACGATGCCCACGTAATTCCACATCATGCGCCGGATCTCATCCCAGTTGTGGGACACCACCACCGCATCGTTGCTGTCCGTGGCCCCCCCGGGATTCCACTCCGGCACCGCCGCCACCGAGGGGATGGGAGTGTGCGGCAGCGCCTCCCGGGTGGCGATGGCCGCCTGGTGGGAAAAGACCAGAGCCTCCAAGAGCGAGTTGCTGGCCAGCCGGTTGGCGCCGTGCAGGCCGGTCATGCTCACCTCCCCCACCGCAAAGAGATTGCCGATGCTGGTGCGCCCGAAATGATCCACCACCACCCCGCCGCACATGTAATGGGCCGCCGGCACCACCGGGATGGGCTCCTTGGTGAGGTCAAACCCGAATTCCAGGCATTTCTGGTAGATGTTGGGAAATCTCTGGATGATGAACTCCGCCGGCCGGTGGCTGATGTCCAGGTAGACGCACTCGGCCCCGGATTTCTTGAGCTCATGGTCGATGGCCTGGGCCACCGTATCCCGGGGCGCCAGATCCTTCATGGGGTGATAGTCCGCCATGAAGGCCCGGCCGTGTTTGTCCAGGAGCACCGCCCCCTCGCCCCGCAGGGCCTCGGAGATGAGGAAATTCTTGGCCGCCGGGTGATAGAGGCAGGTGGGGTGGAACTGCACAAACTCCATGTTGCCGATGACGGCCCCGGCCCGGTAGGCCATGGCCACCCCATCCCCGGTGGCGATGTCCGGATTGCTGGTGTACAGATAGACCTTCCCCGCCCCGCCGGTGGCGAGCAAAGTGATGGCCGCCAGAAAGGTGTCCACCTCCCCGGTCTTGGTATTCAGCACATAGGCCCCCAGGCAGGTGGCCTCCCGGTTCACCACCGAGCTCCCCCGGCGCACCAGCCGCTCCTCGGTGATGAGATTCACCCCCATGTGGTATTCATAGATCTTGATGTTGGGGTGATTCAGGACCTTCTCCACCAGGATGCGCTCCACCTCCGCCCCGGTCATGTCATGGGCGTGGATGATGCGCCGATGGGAGTGGCCCCCTTCCCGGCCCAGATCAAAGCCGTTGTCGGTGGTGGTGTCGAACTGGGCCCCCAGGGCCACCAGCTCCCGGATGCGCTCCGGCCCCTGGCGCACCACCAGCTCCACCACGTCCGGGTGGCTCAGGCCCTCCCCGGTGTTGAGGGTGTCCTGGATGTGAAATTCAAAGCGGTCATCGGCCCCCAAAACCGCGGCGATGCCCCCCTGGGCCAGGCGGGTGGAGGTCTCGGCGATCTCCCGCTTGGTGATGATGTTCACCGTGGCCACATCGGCCACCTTGAGGGCATATCCCAAGCCCGCCAGGCCGGAGCCGATGACCAGCACATCAGAGATGCGATACAAAGTTGATGTCCTTTATGTAAGAAGATGACAGAATACTTTTCTAAAGTCTTAAGGGCACGACCGCCGGTCATCCCGCCCCCTCAGATTTACCCGTCTTTCACAAGAGGGGTCACATGCCATCTCCTTTTTCCCATAGATTTCTGCCGATGAAAGGAGACATCCTGCCACCCTGCCATTGATGGGGCCCTCTGCCCGCCGGTATCTCAGCCAAGTGCAATCGCCACCATCCCAGGCGCCGCTACGGCGCGGCCTCCCCACCCTCCAGAAGGCTTGCCAGGTTTCTATACAGGATCAGCTCCCGGGCCTCCGGCGGCAGGCCGGCCTCTTCCAGGTCCTTCAGGCAGCGGGAGGCGGTGAGCAGCGGGAAATCGGTGCCGAAAAGGATCTTTTCCGGCCCCACCATGTCACAGGCAGCCCGGTAGATGGCCGGACGGTAGAGGTAGGGGCTGGCAGCAGTGTCGAAATAGACCCGCCGGAAGACCTCCGGGGTCTCCTTTTTGCACAGGCCGTAAAAGGGCAGGCCGCCCCCCCAGTGGGCTAAAATCCAGGTGGCCTCCGGGGCCTGACGGATACAAGAGTACAGTTCCTCCAGGGGCACCGCCGCCTTGCCGGGATAAGTGTGGCCGATTCCTAAAGGATCATTGACGTGCACCGCCAGGGGCACCCGGTAGTGCTCACAGAGCTCCGCCAGGGGCAGGAGCGCTTCTGCCAGGGAGCCCCGGGGATCATCGGCGTACCAGGCCAGCTCCCCCACCCCCCGGAAGCCTGCCGCCAGGCAGCGCTCCACCTCCCGCACCGCCCCGGGCTCCAGAGGATTGACGGCGCAAAAGGGGATCACCACCTCCGGCCAGCGGCGGGCCGCCTCCAGCAGCACCTCGTGGTGCCGCCGCCAGAGGCGCTCCTGCCGCCAGGGGAAGCCCATGACCACCGCCCGCTCCACCCCGGCCTCGGTGAGGGCCGCCACCAGCTCCTCGGGGTCCACCAGCCGGGCCGTGGGGCTGCCGTACAGGACCCGGAAAGCGGGCTCCTCGGCGAAAAAATCCTCCCGCCGGCGGCAGACTTCCGGCGGGAAGGCATGGGTATGTGCATCCCACAGCATGGCGGCGGCATCCTTTTCCTTCCGCTGCCGCTAGTTTTCATATAAAATTTACCCCATGTCAATAATCTTGACTCTCCTGTCCCGGTTCCTGGCCCTGATGGCGGCCCTGATCTTGGCCGCCCCCGCCTGGGCCGCCGGCCCCTTCCCCTACCGCCCGCCCCGCTATGCCGGCGACCCCGAGGCCATCACCGTGGTGGGGGAATTCCAGCGCCACCGGTTGGTGCGCTACGAGAACCTGTATGACATCGCCCGGCGCTACGGCCTGGGCTTCTGGGAGCTGGCCCGTTACCATCGCCACCTGGACCACTTCTACCTCCCCTGGGACACGGAAATCGACATCCCCAGCCGCTGGATCGTCCCCGAACACCCTTCTCCCCCCGGCTATCTCATCAACGTGGCGGAACTCCGGGGCTACCGCTTCTTTCCTGAGAGGGGCGAGGTGCGCACCTACCCCATCGGCGTGGGCGTGTTGGAATACAAAACCCCCATCGGCCGCCGCTTCCGGGTGCAGAGCAAGGCGGAAAACCCCGGCTGGCGCATCCCTGCGAGCCTTCAGGCCAAATACGGCCGCGCCTTTTTGCCCCCCGGGGAGGACAACCCCATCGGCTCCCACTGGCTGGGCCTGGGCACCTACGGCCTGCACGGCACCCACGCCCCCATGGGGGTGGGCCGCCTGGTGAGCCACGGCTGTATGCGCCACTACCCCGAAGACATCAAGGAGCTCTTCGACCTCACTCCCGTAGGCACCACGGTGGAGATCATCTACGAGCCGGTGAAGTTCGGCTACCTCAAGGGCCGCATCTTTGCCGAGGTGCATGAGGACATCTACTTCCGCATCCCGGACCTTTTCCAGTATGCGGTCAAGAAGGTGGAGGAAAAAAGATTGGGATCGCGGATTAACTGGCTCCGGTTCTTGAAAGCGGTGGAGGAGCGCAGCGGCGCCCCCTTGGACATCAGCCGCTAAGCGCGGTCTTTGGAAGGGCGGTGGACCTTGATTTTCTGCGGCCCTTGCAGCTGGGGCCCGCACCTGAAGGCCGGCGTCACCTAGTTCCGTGAATCCCCCCTGCGACCTGCTCATCCACCACGCCACCATCCTCACCCTGGAGCCGGGAGTTGCGCCCCTGTTCCCTGGGTATCTCACCATCTCCAACGGCCGCCTCCAGTCCGTGGGGAAATGTGAGCCCGGCCAGCCCCTCCCCCCCGCCCGGGAATCCCTGGATGCCACAGGGCTCTTGGTCATGCCGGGCCTGGTGAACACCCACTGCCACGCCCCCATGGTGTGGTTCCGGGGCCTGGCGGACGACCTGACCTTGAAGGACTGGCTCACCCGGATCATCTTCCCGGCGGAGGGCCGCTGGCTGACCCCGGAGCGGGTCTGCCTGGGCGCAAAGCTCGCCGCCGCTGAACTCCTCCGGGCCGGCATCACCACCGTGGCCGACGGCTATTTCCATGAAGACCAAGTGCGCCGGGCCTTCGCCGAGGCGGGACTCAGGGCCGTGGTGGCCCAGGGCGTGGTGGACTTCCCCGCCCCCGGCGTCCCCGACCCTCAGGACAACCTAAGAGTGGCCCGGGAGTTCATAGAGGCCGGGGCGGATTTCCCCACTGGACTCCTCACCTCCACCCTCTTTTGCCACTCGCCTTACACTTGCGGCCCCGAGACCCTCACCGCCGCCAAGGACCTGACCCGAAAGCGGCATCTCCCCTTTTTCATTCACTTGGCGGAGACCAAGGGAGAAGTGGAGGAATGCCGCAGGCGGACCGGCCTCACTCCGGCCCGTTATCTGGACCGCCTAGGACTTTTGGATGAGAACACCGTGGCGGTGCACGCCGTCTGGCTGGAGCCCGAGGAAGTGGAGCTTCTGGCCGCCCGGGGAGTCAAGGTGAGCCACTGCCCTGCCAGCAACTGCAAGTTGGCCGCCGGGGTGGCCCCGGTGCCGGAGATGCTGGCCGCCGGGGTGACGGTGGGACTGGGCGCCGACGGTGCCGCCTCTCACAACCGCCTGGACCTCCTGGCGGATATGTCCCTGGCGGCCCGGCTGCACAAGGTCCAACGTCTGGACCCCACGGTGCTCCCCGCCCCTGAGGTGGTGGCCCTGGCCACCCGGGAGGGAGCCAAGGTCCTGGGACTGGAGCACCTGGTGGGCACCCTCTCCCCCGGCAAGGCCGCGGACCTCATCTGTCTGGACCTGAACCGCCCCCACCTGACGCCCCTGTATGACCCCTATTCCCACCTGGTCTATGCCGCCGGGGCGGCAGACGTCCGCCACGTCCTGGTGAACGGCCGCTTTCTCCTGCGGGACCGCCGCCTCCTCACGCTGGAGTGGCCGGAACTGGCCGCCCGCGCCCGGACGGAGGCCCAAGACCTGGCAGCCTACCTGCCTGGGCTTGCATCCACAGAAGGTAAACTTTAAGCTAATAAAAGATGGCCAGATAAAGGGTATAAATGGCACGCCTGATTTCGGCATGCAGGCGGGGCGCTGCCTGAAAGGACGGCATGGAGGCCAGACGCACCTCCCTGAGGGCCACCCCCTTAAAGGACTATCTGCAATCTCTGGTGACTTCCAGCGAGGTGGTGCGCCTCATCCATGATGTCACCTCCTGCTATGTGGAGTGCCACGACGCCCCCCACGAGGCTGTGCCCCCCCAAGCCCAGGGATTGGAGCTCTTTCCCTGTCTGCGCCTCTATTTCCAGCGCCACCTGGTGGAGCTCAAGGCCACCATCTTCCCCAATCTGGTCTCCCGGGACTGGGAGGGCCTGTCGCACCTCATCCGGTTGCATTCGCCTCACTTCCACCTGGACCTGCGCCTCTGGACCCCCCACACCACCTTTCTCCTCTCCCCCTTCCACATCCGTTTCCTGAGCATCCTCTTCGGCCGCCTGGTGCTGCAGCAGCTCTCCCTCACCCCCGGCGCCGAAGGTATCCTGGCCTACACCCCCTTCTCCCTGGAGGAGATGGTGGTGGCCGGCTATCTCCAGAGCCTGGAGGCGGTGCCCTGCGCCACCATCAAGCTGGACGCCCAGGACAACCCCTACATCGGCTCCATGCTGCACACCGGCGCCGACCTGAGGCGCTGCGAGATGCCGGGAATCCTGCAGGAAGAGGCGGTGGTCAACGCCTGGCGGCTTTTCAAGCGTCTCCTCTATTACTCCGTGGAGGGGGAGCGCCTCTTCACCGGCTTCGCTTTCCTCCCCACGGTCCAGCCCCTGGAGACCTATCGCAAGCGCTGGCCCTCCCTCCTCCTTTATGATGAGGCCGGCCGGGTCTCCTTGAGCGAAGGCTTGGCCGCCCTGAAGCAGTTTCTCCTCAACGCCGACGGCCGCACCACCTTCCTGGCCCTGTATGGCCAGCAACTGGTGGGCCTGCTGCACCTGAGCCAGGGCATCTACCGGCAACTGGCCTCCATCAAGGCCTGGCGCTCGGCTTTGCCCTTGGCCTCCATCTCCTCCCGAGGCCGCATCTTCATCTGGGTGCCCCTGCGGGGCCGGCACAGCAGCCGCATCCCCTTAGGCGTCCTGGAATACCGCCAGGGGCATCTGCATATCCCCCTGTTTCAGGACATCTTCTGGCAGCGCCTGGAGCGCCAGTTGGCGGAGGTCTGCCCCGCCCCCCGGGAGTCCCGGCCGATGCCGGTTCTGAAAAGACTTCTGGAGATGATCCGCCGCAGCGGTCACGGCGCCATCCTTCTCTTGGGCCTGACCCCGGAGCAGCTGGCCGCCCCGGATCTCCCCATGGAGAACCAGGTGCGCCTCACCCCGCCCCCGCCTTTGAGCGCCCCCTGGCTGCCGCATTTTGCCGGCTTGGCCAAATCCGACGGCGCCCTGGTCTTTAACGACCGCCTGGAGGCGGTGCAGTTCCGCACCCGCCTCAAGGCCATGGCCCCGCCTCTGCCGGTGGAACGGGATGATCTGGGGAGCGGCATGCGCCACCAGGTGACCCGGGAGTTCACTGCCTGCTACCCCAACGTCCTGGGGCTGGCCATCTCCCAGGACGGCTTCATCTCCCTCTACCGCCACGGCCGCCTCCTCAGCCGCCTGTACTGACGGCCTTTGAGTTCAGTAGCTCCGCCTTCCATTCCCTTCCAAACCGTGCCGGGGGACTGATGGGAAAATTTTTGACTTGGCGATTTTTTCTTTGGTAGAATGCAATAAATATTTGGTGATCAGAAGGTCAATTAATAATGCTAAATATGGCGATTTTCATTGATGGCGGGTATATGAATTCTCTTTTATCTAAAAATTTTAGCGGGGCACACATCGACTACGCAAAGTTTGCTCAATGGATATCATATGATTTTCGATTATTAAGAGCTTATTTTTATGATTGCGACCCTTATATGTCGAGCCCACCCACTGATGAAGAAACAAAAAGATTTAAAAGGAAGCAATCATTTTTTAGTAAGATTTTAAGAATACCTTGCTTCGAGGTAAAGAAGGGAAGGGTCGTTGATCGTGGTAGAGACAATTATGGAAATGTGATTGCTATCCAGAAACAAATAGATGTTCTTTTGGCAGTTGACTTATTAAAACTTTCATGGAAGAGAATTATTGCCTGCGCAGCAATTGTCACGGGAGACAGCGATTTTGTTCCCGCCATTCAGGCAGCCAAAGAGGAAGGGGTTTGCATCCGCCTTGTTCACGGACCAGACGGGACTTACCATCGTAACTTGTGGGAGGTGGCTGACGAACGCCTGGAGATCAAACGGGCCCTGATAGAACAAATACGTCTTTAAATAAAAAAGGTCACCTTGGGTGACCTTAGTGGAAGAAGGTCTGGCACTCCAGCGAAGGCTCCCCAGCCTTCGGAACGGAGAAAATAGCTTAAGGATTACCCGGAATGCCAGAGAGGAAAAAGGCAGGAGCGTCCACCATGCGTGTTCCCTCCTGCTTCAAATCTTATTCACTGGTGCCCCGCCTGTCAAGACAAAAAGAAGGGAAAAAAGAGACCCTTGGCGACAATTTTCCCCGTTTTCCTCCCTTTCCTTTCCCAATTTCAGGTACTGGTGGCAGAGCCGAATACAGTCCTTAGTTCCAGACCCTTCACCGAGACTTCCCATTTTGTATCGGCCGCCTGGGTCCTTCGCTTAAGAAAATCACCTTTCTCCCGCTAGCCTCTGGTATCCCCAAATCTCAGTGTTAGATCTCGGTGTCCGCAGTCATTTTAGGGCCGCTGCGTCCAGCCGCTGCGCCAGGCCCTGGGAGTCCGGTGCTTCCCCGAAGACCTGCCGCCAGACCCGGGGGCTCTCCATGCAGAGATACAGGGTGGCGGCCGGAAAGGCGGCAGTGAGCCATTCCCGGAGGCGGCCATACATCTCCAGCCGCCGGGTGTGGAAATAACGGAGCTTGCCGTCCGGCGCCAGCACCATCTCCTCGGCGGCAAAGCGGCTTAACGGAAAGCGCTCCAGGATCTGGCGCCGCAAGGGCGGAGGGAAGCGCAAGGCCCCCAGGCTGATCCACACCACCGCCCCGGCCGGCACTGCCCGGGCGAGACGGGCCACCGTCTCTTCATAGGCCGCCTCCCAGCCCTCACCCCAGATGAGGGGGTCAAAGTGAAAGGCCAGCCGGAAGCCCGCCGCCGCCGCTTGGGCCGCGGCCGTGAGGCGGGCGCCTAACGTGGCCGTGCCCGGCTCCAGCTCCCGGATCACCGCCGGCGGATTCAGGGACCAGGCGAAGATCACCCGGGGATTGGGCCCCAGCGGCAGGAGATGGTCGAGGGCCACTCCCTTGCTTTTGATCTCCAGCACCGCCCCTTGCTGCCGGGCAAAGAGAGGGATGAGCTGCGCATGCAGGCCGGTGAGTTCATCCAGGGCCAGGCTGTCCCCGAACTCCCCGGTGCCCAGGCGCCAGACCCCGCCCTGGGCCAGCCGCTCCTCCAGCTCCTGAAGGAGATCTTCCAGGTTCACAAACACGGTGAGGGCCGGCAGATTGAGATACCCCTGCAGGATGCAATAGCGGCAGTCAAAGGGGCAATTGAGGCCCACCTGCAGCACCTGGTAGCCGCAGCAGATATACTCCGGGGTGCCGGGGCAAGGCCGCCAGAAGAGCCCCCGCTGCACCACCAGGAGCAGGGTTTCCTTGGCCTGACGGGGCCACTTGGCGCTCAAACCGCCCCGGGGCCGCAGTGCCTCCCGCTCCGGAATGACGCTCACCGGCAATCCCCGAAGGCGGGCCAGCACCCGGCGGGTGGTCTCATAGGGCAGGGCCGCCTCCTCTACCCAGATGCGTTTCAGGCGCCTTGGCTTTCCCGCCTCCCCAGCCATGACAGCCCTTCTCCCGCTGCGTATTTCTGATATAGTGGATGAAAAGCCGGAGAGGGTGGGGGACCCGCTGACCCCGCACCCTCCCCTCATACTCCCTTCCCGCCAACCCGAGGGGGTGGGGGAGAGGGTTCGGGAGAGGGGACAGTAAGCCACGCTCCCGTCCCCCCGCTCCCGACATGTCCTGCTGGAAAAAAGACGATGCCCGTAAACCTGCTGCGCCGCCTCTGGCAGGCCTGGCGCCGGCCGCCCGGTCCCCGTCCCCCGGTCTGGGGAGACCAGCCCCCGGTGATCCTGGGCCTCTGCCGCCTCTGCGGCGCCGTGGTGCTGGAGGGTTGGCAAGTGGCCGACGCCGACGGCTACATCTGCCGCCGCTGCCA
Organism: Desulfobaccales bacterium; assembly: GCA_037481655.1. NCBI lineage: Bacteria > Pseudomonadati > Thermodesulfobacteriota > Desulfobaccia > Desulfobaccales > Desulfobaccales bacterium. The sequence continues at coordinate 29,477 of JBBFLF010000008.1, forward strand.
CTCCCGGAAGCCGCCCTCCCCCGAAGACTGAGCCACCGCCCCCGACGGCCTCCGGCAACGCTATCCGGAGGTCCGACGTCCGTCTTTGCCCTTAGCGGCCCAGACCCAGGAAATCCTTCTCCTCCCCCAGCCCCTTTTCCTTGGCCCGGCGAAACACCGCCCACCCCAAGGCCAGGTCCTGGATGATGAGGCCGGTGGAGTCAAACACCGTAATCTCCCCGGGCCGTTCCCGTCCCGGCTTTTTCCCCGCCACCACCTCCCCAAGGCTGCCGTAGACCTGCTCCGGGGTCAGCTCCCCCCGGCTTAAGGGCACGTTGATCTCCCCGGAGTGGCGGGCCTGGGCCCAATCATCCACCACAATTTTGGCCGACTGGAGAATGGCCGGGTCCAGCTCCTGTTTGCCCGCGGCATCGGCCCCGATGGCATTGATGTGGGTGCCGGGGCGCACCCACTCCCGGGCCACCAGGGGTGCCATGCTGGGGGTGGCGGTCACGAGAATATCCGCCGCCTCCGCCGTCTCTTTGGGGCTGGGCGCCAGGCTCACTTTCACCCCGTAGGCCGCCGCGGTCTCCTCCACCAGGCTGCGGGCCCGGGCCAGGGCGCAGTCGCAGATGATCACCTCCTCGATGGGGCGCACCTTGAGCACCGCCGCAATCTGGGTGCGGGCCTGGGCGCCGGCCCCGATCACCCCCAAGCGCCGGGACTCCGGCCGGGACAGCACCTCGGCCGCCAGGCCGCCCGCCGCGCCGGTGCGGTAGTTGGTGATGTGGGTGCCGTCCATATCCGCCCATTCCCGCCCGGTCTCCGGATCATTGAGCAGGATCTTGGCCATCACCGTGGGCAGGCCCACCTGAGGATTTCCCGGATGCACATTCACCCATTTGAGCCCGCAGACATGGACCTCGGGAAGAAAGATCTCCCCGTACATGGCCCGGAAATCCCCCTTGGCCAGGGTGAGATAGGCCTTGGGAGGCATGTTCACCCGCCCCTCGCCGTAGGCCAGGAAGGCCTCCCGGGCCGCCCTCAGGGCCAGGTCCATATCCAGGACCTGCATCACCTCCGCCGCCGTCAGAACGAGACTCATACGATCCTCCCGTCACTCACCGCCAGGTAAGATGCGCCTTTTTTACCCGATGACCGCCAGCAGCCAGGAAAGCAGGCGGGCCGTGGCCGGCGCCTCCAGATGCAGGATGACATCCGTCTCCTGGCAGGGCAGCCGCCGGGCCTTGAATGGACCCGTGACCTCGCATTCCACTTCCACAGGCCCGCTCTGCCGGCAGCGCAACACCGCCTTCTCCGAGAAGATAAACATCTTGCCCTCCGCCAGGTGGCTGGCGGCGAGGAGCAGGGGCTCCTCCCAGACCTCCTCCGGGGTCGTCGGGGGCGTCAGGGGCAGGGAATGCAGGACCGCAAAATTCCTCAGAGCTGCCTGCATCTCCCGTCCGGGGGAGAGGCTGAGCCTGAAGCGGATCAGGTCGGTGTCCGCCGCCGCCGGCATCGGGGTGCTTTCCAGGGGGGCCACCCGCAAAATATAGGGCGGCCGATCGTGGCAGTCCAGACTCACGGTCAGGGGCGGGGTCCCTCTCAAGGCCGCCGGCGCCCCTGGGAAGGTGGCCTCCCAAAAGGTACAAGTAAGATGCATCAGCTCCTTCGGACATTCCCGGCCCGGGACGGTCCGCCTCCTTGATTTCCGAGTATGCCGCTATTATAATTGAGACACCCAAAGAAAAGGAAGGATGGAACGATGGCCTATTCCGAAATCGTCATGGACCATTTCAAAAATCCCCGCAATGTGGGCGAAATCCCGGACGCCGACGGCGTCGGCGAAGTGGGCAACCCGGTCTGCGGGGACATGATGAATGTCTATATCAAGGTGAAAGACAACGTCATTGAAGACGTCAAGTTCAAGACTTTCGGCTGCGGCGCCGCCATCGCGGTCTCCAGCATGATCACCACCCTGGCCAAGGGGAAAACCCTGGAAGAGGCCATGAAGATCACCAACAAAGACGTGGCCGAGGCTTTGGGAGGCCTGCCGAAAAACAAGCTGCACTGCTCCAACCTGGGGGCCGACGCCCTGCATGCCGCCATCAAAAATTATCTGGACCGCAAGGCCGGCAAGATCCCGGATCTGGCCAAGGATCGGGAGGAGCACATTAAAGGGGCCGGCGGCGAGGGCTGTTACTGTCCTTATTGCCACAAGGAGACCCTGGAGGAAGCCCCCTTCTGCCTGTTCTGTGGCTCCGAAATCCCCCACGAACACGATCACTGAGCCACAGACGGCGGGGAGGAATACTCATGGCACTCATCTATCTGGATCACCTCTCCGGCACGCCTCTCCACCCCCGGGTGAAGGAGGCCATGATTGATTGTATCCAGAACGTTTTTGGCAACCCGGTGAGCGACCACCAGGTGGGGCAGCGGGCCGCCGAACTGCTGGAGCGGGCCCGGGAACAGGTGGCCGCTCTCATCAATGCCGACCCCGGGGAGATCGTCTTTGAATCCTGCGGCACCGAATCGGTGAACCACGCCATCAAAGGCGTGGCCCTTGGTCTGAGGGAAAAGGGGCGCCGCATCATCACTTCCAATATCGAGCACAAATCCGTCCTCAATTCCCTGCGCACCTTGAGGCTCCTGGACTACCAGGTCACCTCCCTGGATGTGGATTCTTATGGGCTCGTGGACCCCGCCCAGGTGGAGAAGGCCATCACCCCGGACACCATCCTGGTGAGTATCATGCTGGCCAACAACGAGATCGGCACCATCGAGCCCATCGCCGACATCGCCGAGATCTGCAAAAAGCGCAAGGTCCTCTTTCACACCGACGCGGTGGACGCAGTGGGCGTCATCCCGGTGGACGTAAAGGAGCTGGGCGTCGATCTCTTGTCGTTGGCCGCCAACCAGTTCTACGGCCCCCCCGGCGTCGGCGCCTTGTACATCAAAAAAGGCACCCCGGTGTGGCCGCTTCTGGACGGCGGCGCCCAGGAGAACAAACGCCGGGCCGGCACCGAAAACCTCTTCGGCATCGTGGGCATGGGGGTGGCGGCGGAGGTGGCCAAAGCGGAGATGGCCGAACGCCTGCCCCGGCTTCAGCGCCTCCGGGACAAACTCCGGGAGGGGCTTTTGGCCCGCATCCCCGAGATTATCATCAACGGCCATCCCACCCAGTGCCTGCCCCACCTCCTGAGCGTCTCCATCAAGTACATCGAGGGCGAAAGCCTCATGCTGATGCTGGACGAGGAAGGCATTGAGGTGGCCACCCGCAGCGCCTGCGCCTCCGGGTCGCTCCGGGCCTCCCATGTGCTTATTGCCACCGGGCTGGATTTCGCCACCGCTCAGGGCACCCTCCTTTTCAGCCTGGGGCGGGACAACACCGAGGCGGAGATCGACCGGGTCCTGGAGGTCATGCCCGGTATCGTCCAAAACCTCCGGGATATGTCCCCTCTCTATAAACGGGCGCAATAGGAAATCAAAAGGGGGCCGGGCAATGCGCCCTGCCCCCTTTCTTTTGGCTGAACCGAAACGAAGAGGGGACCGGAGGTCATGGACCCCTGTCCCCTCTCCCACACATCCTCTCCCTACCCCATAAGGGGGGTTGGGAGGGGAGTCTGAGGGGAGGGCGGGGGGCCTGTGGTCCCCCGGCCCTCCCCTTAGCTTTGATTAACCGGGCTCGATCTTTCCCCTCAGCCCCGCTCCACCAACCGGGGCAGAAGCTCCCAGCCCCGCTCCAGCACCAGTCCCGTGGCCGCGGCCGCGGCTTCCGTGTACGGCCGCTTAAGGTCCATATTCCGCCGGGAATCGTAGAGCACAAAGGGCACCGGCTCGCTGGTGTGCGTGCGCACCGAGATGGGGGTGAGGTGATCGCAGAGCACCAGCAAACGGAAATCCCCCAGCCGCCTTAGGCCCTGAATCAGGGGCCCCACCACCCGCCGGTCGAAATCCTCCACCGCCTGGAGCTTGAGGCGCGCCTCCCCTTTGTGGCCCGCCTCATCCGGCGCCTCCACGTGGATAAAGACGAAATCCCGGGTTTCCAAGGCTTCCAGGGCGGCATTCACTTTGCCCTCATAATTGGTGTCCAGATACCCTGTGGCCCCCGGCACCCGGATGGGGGTGAGGCCGGCATAGAGGCCGATGCCTCGGATGAGGTCCACGGCGCAGATCACCGCGCCGCTGAGCCCAAAACGCTCTGTCAGGGTGGGAAGCGCCGGTGGCCGTCCCTGCCCCCACAGCCAGATGGAGGTGGCAGGCCGTTTTCCTTGGGCAAGGCGGCGGCGGTTGATTTCATGCTCCGCCAGGACCGGCCAGGAAGCCCGGATGAGCTCCCACAGAGGCTCCCGGCCGCCCTCCGGGGTCATCAGGGGCGCCACGTCCCGGCCACTCCAGTCATGGGGCGGATAGGTCTGCCAGTCCTCCCGGCCCCCCTCCCAGACCAGCAGGTGCCGGTAGCTCACCCCCGGGTAAAAGTGGCGGCCGTTCTGCCCCAGGGCCGCCTCGAGAGCGCCGATGAGCTCCCGGGCCTCGTCGCTGGAGATGTGGCCGGCGGCGTAATCCTCCATGATCAGGCGGCCGTCCTCGGCCGTGAGGGTCACCAGATTGCAGCGGAAGGCCACTTCCTCCGGCCGAAGCTCCACCCCCAGGGCGGCGGCCTCCAAGGGCGCCCGGCCGGTGTGATAACGGGCCGGATCATAGCCCATGACCGCCAGGTTGGCCACATCGCTCCCCGGCTCCATCCCCGGGGGAATGGTGCGGGCCAGCCCCAGCTCGCCCCGGCTGGCCAGAAAATCCAAGTTGGGGGTAGCGGCCGCCTCCAGCACGGTGCGGCCCCCCAGCTCCGGGATGGGGTAATCCCCCATGCCGTCGCCCACCAGAATCACGTATTTCATGGGATTGTGCTTATCCCCTTTTGCCAGGGTTCTTTGCTGATAAGGAATATTTATCCTATTTTGCTCCTTTGACCAAGAGGGACCCGCCGCCCTGGAAATGATTAGTCTGCGGCTTCTTCCTGGGGCTTCGGCCCGGCGGTCCGCCTCTCCTCCAGCACGTGCTTGATCTCCGTCAGCGTCTCATTGATGCGGAAAAAGACGATGAAGATCTCGCAATACAGCCGCACCAGAAGCGGCCCGCCCAGCAAAATGACCAGCCCCCAGAACACAAAAGCCCCGCCGCCATGCTGGAGCGAGAGCCCCCGGGCCAGATACGCCAGCCCCACCACCACCGCCACTGCCGACCCCACCCAGAAGACCGCCTGGATGAGGAGCGGCGTCAGCATGGTGCGGAAGGTGAGAAAATCCCGCATGCCGCCTCCTTCCGTCTTGGGCCCTAGACCCGGCACTCACATTTGCCGTCCACCAGGAGGCAATACTCCTTTTTCTTCTCCTCCGGCAGGGCCTCATATTCCTCTTCGGTGAGGAAACAATCCAGGGGCAGGCTGGCCATGTCCTCCCGATAGGCGCTCCCCGGCAGGTAGATCTCACAATTGCGATGCACATACATCTTGGCCATCTCGGTCACCTCGCCTGGCACATGCCGATTGTTGACGTCTCTTCTGTTCAAGATGAGGCCCCTCACCCCGGCGGGCAAAGCTGCCCGTTCTCCCCCTGGCGGCGCCCCCCTCAGATCCGGGCGCTGTGCAGGTGCGGGTCCTCAATGCGATACATCACCGTGGGGGGGCTGACCACCGGCAGCCGGTCAATCTCCGCCAAGGCCTGCTGCACGTCCGCCTCCCTGGCCTCATGGGTGATCATGACAATGGGCACCGCGCCCTTGACCTCCCGCCCTTTCTGAATCACCGCGGCGATGCTGATCTGGTATTTGGCCAGCACCCCGGAGATCTGGGACAGCACCCCGGGCCGGTCCAGGGCGGCGAAGCGGAAGTAGTAATTGGTGATCACCTCCGCCAGGGGCTTGACGGGCCGCCGGCGGGTCAGGGCCGCCTCGGAGCCCAGGGGCGGCAGCCGCCGCCGGATCCCCAGGCTGTGGTTTCTGGCCACATCCAGAAGGTCGCTCAGCACCGCGCTGGCGGTGGGGAGCTGGCCCGCCCCGGCCCCGGAGAGCAAAAGCGGCCCTACCGCATCGCCGATGAGGTGCACCGCGTTCATGGCGCCGCTCACCCCGGCCAGCAGGTGGTCCCGGGGGATGAGGGTGGGATGCACCCGGGCCTCCAGCCGCTCCCCGTCGTTGCGGCTGATGGCCAAAAGCTTCACCGCATAGCCGAACTCCCGGGCAAACTGCAGATCCAGGGGGTCCAGACCCCGGATGCCCGCCACGCTCACCGCCTCAAAGTCAATGCGGGTCTCGTAGGCCAGGGCCATGAGGATGGCCAGCTTGTGGGCCGCATCCACCCCGTCCACATCCAGGGAGGGGTCGGCCTCGGCATATCCCTGGGCCTGGGCTTCCGCCAGGGCCGTCTCATAGGGGAGATTGTCTTCCGCCATGCGGCTCAGGATGTAGTTGGTGGTGCCGTTAAGGATGCCCAGCAGCTCCTCCAGGCGGTTGGCCGCCAGTCCCTGGCGCAGGGCCAGGATGATGGGGATGCCGCCGCACACCGAGGCCTCGAAGGCCACCTCCACCCCCGCGTTGGCCGCGGCCTCAAAGATGTCATTGCCGTGCAGGGCCAGAAGCGCCTTGTTGGCGGTGACCACGTGCTTGCCCCGCTCCAGGGCCGCCAGCACCAGCTCCCGGGCCGCCTCGGTGCCGCCGATGAGCTCCGCCACGATGTCAATGGCCGGGTCGTCCAGCAGGTCCTGGGCCCGGGAGGTGAACAGCTCCCGCGGCAGACCCGAGGCCGCCACCCTAGCGGCGTCCACCTCCGCCACCCGGCGCAGCACCAGGGGCACCCCCAGACGGCGCCGGAAGGCCTCCGCCCGCTCCACCAGGAGCCGGGCCACCCCCAGGCCCACGGTGCCGCAGCCGATGACCCCGACGTTGACCGCCGCCACTTTAGCGCTCCACGGAAAAGAGGGCCAGTTCCTTGGCGAATTCCCGCTCCATGGCCTCGGCCACCGCCTTGATCTGGTCCTCCGGCATCTTCAGCATCTTCCTGAACCCCCGCACCGCCTGGTTGGTGCGGTGCACATTCTCCACCAGGGCGAAACGCACATAATCATCCCCGAACTCGCCAAACCCCCGCCCCGGGGAGACCGCCACCTTGGCCTCCCGGATACACAGAATGGAGAAAAGGAAGGACTTCATGTGATTGCGGAATTTGCGGGGGATCTTGGCCCAGACGAACATGGTGCCCTTGGGCGGCTCCACCCGCCAGGGAATGCTGTTCAGCCCCCGACAGAGGGCGTCCCGCCGCTCCTTATAGGTGGCGACGATCTCCTCCACGCAGTCGTACGGGCCGTTTAAGGCGATGATGGAGGCGATCTGGATGGGCTGGAAGGTGCCGTAATCCAGATAGCTCTTGATGCGGGTCAGGGCGTGCACCAGGCGCTTGTTCCCCACCACAAACCCCACCCGCCAGCCCGGCATGTTGTAGCTCTTGGAGAGGGAGAAGAGCTCCACCCCCACGTCCTTGGCGCCGGGCACCTCCAGGAAGCTGGGGGCCCGGTAGCCGTCAAACACCAGATCGGCATAGGCGAAGTCATGGATGACATACATGTCGTGGCGCTTGGCGAAATCCACGATCTCCCGGAAGAAATCCAGCTCCACGCACATGGTGGTGGGGTTGTGGGGAAAGGAGATGATGAGCATCTTGGGCCGGGGCCGGATGAGCTCGGTGATCTGCACCAGGTCGGCCAGGAAATCCCGCTCGTGGGTCAGGGGCACGCTCACCAGCTGCCCCCCGGCAATCACCACGCTGGCGGCATGGATGGGGTAGGTGGGGTTGGGCACCAGCACCACATCCCCGGGCATCACCGTGGCCAGGACCAGGTGCGACAGGCCCTCCTTGGCGCCGATGGTGGCGATGGCCTCGGTCTCCGGGTCGATGTCCACGTTGAAGCGGCGCTTGTACCAATCGGAGATGGCCACCCGGAGCTTGGTGATCCCCTTGGAGGCGGAATAGCGGTGGTTGCTGGGCTTGCCCGCCGCCTCAATGAGTTTGGCCACAATGTGCGGCGGCGTGCCCATGTCCGGGTTGCCCATGCCCAGATCGATGATGTCCTCTCCCCGCCTCCGGGCCTCCATCTTCAGGGCGTTGACGGTGGCGAAGACATAGGGGGGGAGCCGCTTCATGCGCGGGAATTCTTCCATGACCTCCTCCAAACTACGGCACTCCGCCGCGAGCTGAGCCCCTTCCCTGCAGCCCCGGTCAGCCGGAGCTTCCCGGCCGGGGGATGGGGCCTCAAGCGCTAACCGGGCGGAATTGCCTTTGAATTTTATTGCATCAGCCTTTATCTGTCAAATGCACACATTTTATTAAAAATGAGCAAAAAGCACATAATTTGGAATTTTATAATACTTGCTTACTGCCGATGATTCAATAAAAATGAAGGCATCCGGGGCATGGCCAGGCGCGCAGCTTTTCCTTCATGAATGCAAGGCTTACTCCGGGTGCGGGAGGTGCAAGGATGGCAGACTCCCCGGAATCCAGCCCCCAGGCAGGGCTCACTCGGCGAGTGGCGCTGGTGGCCCTGATCTGTCTCCTCTGGCTGGGATGCCCCACCCGGGAAAAACCCCTGAGTCCCCAAGCCGGTGCCTTCCGGCAGGAGATGCGGGAGACCCTCAGCTCCCTGATGGCCGTCCTGGTGGAGCCGGTCTGCCGCAACGATACCAAGGCGTGCGAGCAGGCCATCCTCAAACTTTATCCGGAGGCCCCCCAGGACACCATGACCTTTCCCTTCCGCCTGGGCATCATCAACCGGGACGGCGTCTTGATCTACACCATCCCGCCCGTGAAAAACGTCGGCGAAGACTACTCCCAATACCAGGCGGTGCGGGAAGCCCTGAAAGGCCGGCGCATCAAAAACGCCCGTTTGTACGCCCCGGACGGCAAGGAAGTGTATCTCATCCTGGCCCCCATGTTCAAAGACCGGCAACTGGTGGGCCTGCTGGTGCTGCGCCTGGATCCCGCCCTCGTCCAGCAACGCTGGGGGCTCGGGGAAGAGGACTTCCTCGCCGTCGATCTCAACTGAGGGTCTTGCTGCCGGGCCACCCCGGGAAAGGGGCGAGAGAAATGTGCCCACAACCATGTCAGGTCGGGACCTCGGGGGACGGCACGGTGCCCGGCCGTGGTCCGGTTGGCTGAGGTGACCGGCATGCCCGTATCCTCCCCGGAGACGCATGCTTTTACGCTCAGCGTCAGCGGCGAGCCGGAAGGGGAGATCACCCTGCAGGTGCAGGGCCGCCTCACCCTGGATAACCTTACCGCCTTCCTGAGCGCCCTGGAGGCGGAAACCGCCCGTGTCCGGCCGCAGCATCTCCGGCTCGATTTGGAGCGTTTGGAGTATCTCGACACCGCCGCCACCCTGATGCTCCACCGGCGGGCCGCCGAGTATCGGGAGCGGGGCACCCCCTGTGAGTTCGTGCGCCTGAGCCCCGAAGCCCAGCGCATGTTCGCCCTCCTCTCCTGGGAGGAGTTTCTCGCCGCCCCGCCTCCGGCCCCCAAAAAACGGAGCTGGCTCCTGGAGCGCCTGGGGGATTGGACCCTTGCCTTCGTCGCCGATGTGGCCGAGCTCATCACCTTCACCGGCGGCCTCATCCTGGAGCTCCTCACCGTGCCTTTCCGGCCCCACCGGGTCAGGTGGGCCGACGTCATCACCGCCATGAAACGGGTGGGCGTGGACGGCCTGCCCATCATCACCCTTCTCAGCTTTCTTCTGGGGCTGATTGTCGCCTTCCTCTCCGCCATGCAGCTTAAGCAGTTCGGGGCCAACATCTACGTGGCGGATCTCACCGCCATCGCCATGGTGCAGGAGCTGGGACCCATCATGACCGGCGTCATGGTGGCGGGCCGCTCGGGCTCCTCTTTCGCCGCCGAGATCGGCACCATGAAGGTCAATGAGGAGGTGGACGCCTTGGCCACCATGGGTTTTGACCCGGTACGCTTCCTGGCGGTGCCCAAGGTGCTGGCCTGCCTGGTGGTCCTGCCCCTCCTCACCTACTACGCCGACCTCTTCGGCATTCTCGGGGGCATGGTGGTGGGCGCCATCAGCCTTGACCTCACTATCTATACGTTCCTGAAAGAGGTGCAGTGGAGCATCACCCATTTTGACATCCTCTACGGCACCGCCAAAAGCCTGGTCTTCGCGGTGCTCATCGCCGGCATCGGCTGCCAGCGGGGCTTTCAGGTGCGGGGCGGCGCCGAAGCCGTGGGCACCGCCACCACCTCCGCCGTGGTGGCCAGTATCTTCATGATCATCGTGGTGGATTCCGCCTTTGCGGTGGCGCGCCAGTTTTTGCGCCCGTATACTTTGGTCTGATGCCGGCTGCGGTTCCCGAAAGCCTTCAGGAGCAGCACCCCGCCGTGCCCGGACGGGACCCCATCATCGTGGTGGAGAACCTCACCTGCGCCTTCGGGGAGCGGGTCATCCTGGAGAATGTCTCCTTTGAGGTCTATCGGGGGGAGATCTTTGTCATCCTGGGGGGGAGCGGCTGCGGCAAGTCCACCCTCCTCAAGCATCTCATCGGGCTCTATCCCCCGGCCGCCGGCCGCATCGTGGTGAACGGCATTGACATCACCACAGGCGATGAGCGGGCCCTGGCCCAGATGCGCCGGGAGATTGGGGTGCTCTTCCAGTCCAGCGCCCTTTTCGGCTCCATGACCCTGGGCCAGAATATCGCTCTCCCCCTGGAGGAATACACCGATCTTCCCCCCGAGGTCATCGACCTCATTGTGCGCCTGAAACTGCGTCTGGTGAACCTGGCGGGCTTCGAGGACTACCTCCCGGAGGAGCTCTCCGGCGGCATGAAAAAGCGGGCCGGCCTGGCCCGGGCTATGGCCCTGGATCCGGACCTCCTCTTCTTCGATGAGCCCTCCGCCGGTCTGGACCCCATCACCGCCGTGGGCTTGGACCAGCTCATCCTCAGGCTCAACGCCGGCCTCGGGGCCACCATGGTGGTGGTCACCCATGAGCTGCAGTCCATCCTCACCATCGCCCATCGGGTCATCATGCTGGACAAAGACGCCAAGGGCATCATTGCCATGGGGGATCCCCACGACCTCAAGGAGCACTCCACCGATCCCCGGGTGCTGAATTTCTTCCACCGCCGGCCCCCTGAGGGCTGAAAAGGGCAAAAGCGATGCTGAAACGGCAGGTTCCCCGGTTTGTCGTGGGCCTCTTCACCCTCCTGGGTTTCCTTCTGGCCCTGGTGGCCATCATCTGGATCGGGGCCAGCCACTATTTCGAAAAGGGCCGCACCTATCTCACCTTCTTCGATGAGTCGGTCCAGGGCCTGCAGCGGGATTCCACCGTCAAATACCGGGGCGTGGACGTGGGCCGGGTGGTGGACATCCGGGTGGCCCCGGACAACCGCCTCATCATGGTGGTGATGCGCATCGACATGAAAGATGACCTCACCAAACGCCTGGCGGCCCAGCTCCAATTGGCAGGCATCACCGGCATCGTCTTCGTCAACCTGGACCTGCAGCGGCCCGAGGACCTGGCCCGCACTCCCAAGATCACCTTCCCCACCGAGTATCCGGTCATTCCCTCAAGGCCCTCGGAGATCAGCCGCCTGCTCCAGTCCGTGGACGTGGTGGTGAGCAAATTCGGGGAGATCGACACCCGGGGGGTGCTGGATCAGGTCAAGGCCACCGCCGCCCAGATTGAGATCTTCTTCCGGGGGGAGCGCATGAATGAAATCCTGAAAAAAGTGGAGGCCACCATCGGCAACCTCCAGAGCATCACCGCCCGGGTGGATAAACTGTTGGCCGAGGGCAAGGTGGACCGGGTCTTCGCCGAGGGAGCCGACGCCCTCAAGGAGGTGCGCCTGGTGGCCGCGGCCTTGAAAACTGAATTTGAGGAGCTGAATCTGCGGGATACGGTGGCCCGGGTGAACCGCCTGGTGGCCGACATCAAATACACCGGCGCCAGCCTCAATCAGTCCCTGGAAAATCTGGATCTGCTCCTGGGGAGGTTGAAGGATAGGCCCTCGGACATCATCTTTGGCGGCAGCCCCCGGCCCCGCTTCAATGAAAAGCTGACGGTGCAGCCATGAACCGACAGACGCTGCTTCCCTGGTGGCTATTCCTGTCCCTGCTGGGCCTGCTCCTGCTAACCGGCGCCTGCAGCCGCCCCCCCATCCTGGTGCAGCGCTATATCCTGGAGTATCCGGCGCCAGCCTTCCCTCGCCAGGCGCCGCTGGCGGAGGCCGTCAAGGTGCATCAGTTCGCCGCCGCCGAGGCCATCAACACCACCGCCATGCTCTACCGGCCGGACGCCTACCAGCGCCAGGCCTACGTCTATCACCAATGGCGCATCACCCCCGGGCCTTTGGTGACCGACAGCCTGGTCCGGGACCTGCGCCACGCCGGGCTATTTCAGGCCGTCTTCACCGAGGACTCCCCCGACCGGGCCCGCTTCCGGGTGGAGGGCGGGGTGACGGAGATGCAGGAGGAAAATCACCCCGCCGGCTGGCAGGCGGTCCTGGGCCTCAGTGTCACCCTCCTGGACACCAACTATCCCCCCAAGGAGGTGAGCCGCCGGGTGATGTTCCAGAAATCCTACCGGGCCGTGGAAGCCATGCCCGACAAGACCCCCCAGGGATTGGCCGCGGCCATGAGCCGGGCCATGAGCCGCCTCTCCCAGGAAATTATCAACGACATTTACCGGGCCGCCGCTGCCCGCTTGGCGGAAAAGACCCCTTGAGAAATGACTGTGGGGAGAGGGGGCCAGGGGCCGACGGCCCCTGCCCCCTCTCCCCAGCCCTCTCCCCAGCCCTCTCCCCCAACCCCTCAATATGAGTCGGAGAGGGAGTTTGCCAGGCGTCCGCTGGCGCCCGCCCCCAGGAGTAATTAAAAGGGGCAGTAATGGTATCTTGATCCATGAAGCCAGACTGCGAGATGAATTGGGATAAAGTTCGGCAGCAGACCGTCACTCTCAAGCCCATCGGCTATGTGTCCGTGGCCGCGACCTCGGTGCCCCGGCATTACACGGTCTCCGAGCTGGAGGGCGAGCTGGTGGTGGACCCGGCCTATGAATTGGGACTGCGGGACATCCGGCCCGGCCAGCGGCTGGTGGTTCTCTTCCATTTCCACCAAAGCCCGCCCTTCACCCCGGAGCGTCTCATCCAGAAGCCGCCTCACCGGGAGGAGCGCTTAGGCGTCTTCAGCACCTGCTCCCCCCATCGCCCCAACCCCATTGGCCTTTCCATCCTCGAAGTGCTGGAAGTGCAGGGGAACCGCCTGCGGGTCAAGGGCCTGGACATGTACGACGGCACCCCCATCCTGGACCTCAAACCTTATGTGCCCCCTGAGGGCTCGGATACTGGGGCCGCCTGAAAACTGGGGCGCCTCGGTGTGGGAGAGGGGGCCATGGGCCAAGGTCCCCCCATGGGTGGTGGGAGAGGAGCATCAGGAGTAGGGGGCCCTATGGTCCCCCGGCCTTCCCCTCCCCTCCGGCCGGGACGAACTTTAAGGCCACCCCGTTGATGCAGTAGCGCTTGCCGGTTGGCGGCGGCCCGTCGTCAAAGACGTGCCCCAGGTGGCTGTCGCAGCGGGCGCACAGGACCTCCGTGCGCGTCATCCACAGGCTTTTGTCCTCCTCATAGCGCACATGCTCCGGATTCACCGGCGCAGAGAAGCTGGGCCAGCCGGTGCCGGAGTCAAACTTGTGCTCCGAGCTGAACAGGGGCAAATCGCAGGCGGCACAGTGATACACCCCGGCCCGTTTCTCGGGATAGAGCGGACTGCAGAAAGCCCGCTCGGTGCCCTTGCGCCGCATCACCTCATACTGCTCCGGAGTGAGGAGCTTTTGCCATTCGGCCTCGCTCCGGATGAGCTTTTCCACTGCCATTTTCCTCTCCTGACCGGGGCCGCCAGCCCTTGCCAGGGCCACGCCCCCCACGAGGCAGGCCGCCGGCAGGAGCAAGCCCAGGATTCTCTTAAGAATAAGACCCCTCATTAAAGTTCTCCAATTTCAAGCCCTTGTCGCTTAAAGTTATTTTAAAAGGCGAGGGAGGCAAGGGGGTGGGTTTGTGCCCTGTGTCTGTCCTTGAACCCTCTGTTCGCCCCTTTGCTAGGGGATTTGGGGGGGAGGGCCTGGGAGAGGGGGGCAGGGGGCACCGCTCCCTGGCCTCTCTCTCTGCACCCCTCACTCTCCTGGCCTTACCAGGGGCACGAAGCGCACCGGCAGGGAGCCCTCCTCCCGCAGTTCCCCGCCCACTTTGCGGTATTTCTTGAGATACTGCAGCCCCCCCGGCCTGCCTAAGGGAATCACCAGTCGGCCCCCCTCCTGCAGTTGGCCGATGAGAGCCGGGGGCACCTGGGGCGCCGCCGCGGTCACCAAAATGGCGGCAAAAGGCGCCTCTTCCGGCCAGCCGGCGTAGCCGTCCCCGGTGCGCACCTTGACCTGCGTATAGCCCAGCTCCTTCAAAGTGGCCTCGGCCCGGGCCGCCAGTTCCGGAAGGAGCTCGATGGTGAAGACCTGCGAGGTGAGCTCCGCCAGCACCGCCGCCTGGTAGCCGGAGCCGGTGCCCACCTCCAGGACCTTGTCGCCGGACCGCACCTCGGCCCACTGGCTCATGAGGGCCACGATGTAAGGCTGGGAGATGGTCTGGCCCTGACCGATGGGCAGCGCCTGGTCGGCATAGACAAAAGGCGCCAGCCAGGCGGGCACGAAGCGCTCCCGGGGCACTTTGCCCATGGCCGCCAGCACCCGGGGGTCGGTAATGTCCCGGGCCTTGAGCTGCTCCGCCACCATACGGGCCCGGGCCGCGGCGGTGGCCTCCGGACCCGCCGCCACCAGCCGCCAGGCCACCGCCAGCACCACCAGGAGAGCCACCGCCAGGATAAGGAATTTCCACTTCATGACTCGTTTCCCTTCGGCCCCGGCCGTCGGGCCAGCACTACCAGGCGAGACTCTCCGGTCACCGGCAGGCGGTACGCCAGCTGCTCCAGGGGGGCAAGCCCCAGCCTCCCAGCCGCCGCCTCTCCCGCCCGCCATTCCGCCTCCGGCAGATGCGGGCCCTTCAGGGCCAGAGCCCGCCCCCCGGGGAGGAGCAGAGGTGCCGCCACCGCCAGGAAGTCCTTCAACTTCAGGGTCGCCCGGCTCAGAGCCGCCTCAAAGCGGGGCCCCCAGGCCGCCGCCAGCCGGGGGGTGAGGTACACGGGGGCAATCTCCACGCCCTCCAGGCCCCACAGACTCACCAGGTAATCCAGAAAAGCCGCCTTTTTCCCCCGGGACTCCACTAAAGTCAGGTGAAGATCCGGCCGGGCCAGCTTCAGGACCAGCCCCGGGAAGCCGGCGCCGCTGCCGATATCCGCCACCACCCGGGCCTCTCCCAGAAAAGGGAGGATGGCCAGGGAATCCAGAAAATGCCGAATGATAATGTCCCGGTCAGCCGTCAGGCCCGTCAGGTTCACCCGGGCGTTCCAGCGTTTCAATTCCGCCAGGTACTGGCAAAACCGCCTAAGGAGGGGTTCCTCCAGGCTGAGGCCCAGCTCCGCCGCGCCTTTTGTAAGGAGCCCCTGCACCTCCTCAGGCGCCAGGTCCATCCCCACCCGGTCTGGGTGGGAGAGACCTGCGGGCGACCCCTTCCCGCTCCCCTGCCGGCCCCGTCGCTCCCTCACGGCGTCAGCGTCCGGATGGCGGCGGCCAGGGTGTCCACCCCCACCAGCTCCAGGTCAAACCGCTCCCCCAAGCGCTCCACCTGGCGGGCGGCCAGAAGCGCCCGTTTGAACCCCAGCTTGGCCCCCTCCTTGAGACGCACCTCCGGCTGGCTCACCGCCCGGACTTCCCCGGTGAGGCCGATCTCCCCGAAAATGATGGTGTCCGGCGGCACCGGCCGGTCCAGGAAGGAGGAGGCCAAAGCCAGGGCTACCCCCAAGTCTGCGGCGGGCTCCGCCAGGCGCACGCCCCCGGCTACATTGACGAAAATGTCTTGTCCCCCCAAGGAGAGGCCCACCCGCTTTTCCAGCACCGCCACCAACAGCGACACCCTCCCCGGATCCACCCCCATGGCCTGGCGCCGGGGCAGGGCCAGAGACGAGGGCGACACCAGGGCCTGGATCTCCACCAAAATGGGCCGGGACCCCTCCAACGCCGGGATGACCGCCGAGCCGGGGGTCTCGAGCGAGCGCTCTGCCATGAACAGGGCCGAAGGGTTGGTCACCTCCACCAGACCCTGCTCCTGCATCTCAAACACCCCCAGCTCCTGGGTGGGCCCGAAGCGGTTCTTCACCGTGCGGAGCAGCCGGAAGGCATGGGAGCGGTCCCCCTCCAGATACAGGACCGTGTCCACCAGGTGTTCCAGCACCATGGGCCCGGCCAGGGTGCCCTCCTTGGTGACATGACCGATGAGAAACACAGTGAGACCGGTGGCCTTGGCCTGCTGGGTGAGGCGAAAGGCCGTTTCCCGCACCTGGGGGAGCGATCCCGGCGCCGCCGGCAGCCCGGTGGTGTAGAGGGTCTGGATGGAATCCACCGCCAAGACGACCGGCTGCACCTCCTCCAGGAGGCGCAGCAGGTTCTCGAGACAGGTCTCCGCGGCGAACCACAGGTGGGGGGAGGCGAGCCCCAGACGCTCACTTCTGAGCTTCACCTGGGCCTCCGATTCCTCCCCGGAGAGATACAGCCCCACTTCGCCGCCGGCGGTGAGGCGGTCCAGGGCCTGGAGGATGAGGGTGGACTTGCCCACCCCGGGATCGCCCCCCACAAGCACCACCGAGCCGGCCACCAGGCTCCCCCCCAGCACCCGGTCGAATTCCGCCAGGCCGGTGCTGCGGCGGGTCTCCGGCCGCACCGCCAGGCTGCTCAAGGGCTTGGGGGGCGCCGGCCGGGGCGTGGGCACCAGATGGGCCGCCGCCAGGGGATCGCTCTCCTCCGCCAGGGACCCCCAGGCCTGGCACTGGGGGCAGCGCCCCAGCCATTTGCCCGTCTGGTGGCCGCACTGCTGACAGACAAAGACGACTTTGCCGGCCCGGCTGCTCATGGGCGCCCTCCCGGATGGAGCCGGCCACTCCCGGCCGGTCCTGTGGCCTCAGCAAAAATCCCTGGCGGGTTTCATTCCCGCCCCACCCTCATTGTAAAGGAACCGGGGGAGGTTGGCCAGCCGGTCCCGGATGGGCATCCACTGGGGTTGCCCTTGCAATCCGACCCTCAGTCAGGAAAAATGTTAGGATGCGCAGTGAATCGGTCTCCATGAATCCCAAAAGCCTCCTCCAGAACCTTAAATCCGGGGTCGCCCGGCTGGCGCTGCGTCCCTCCCTCCAAATGGTCTGGCATCTGGCCCGACCAAGGGGCCTGGCGGTCTATCTGGTGGGGGGAACGGTGCGGGAGCTGCTCCTGGGCCGGCAATCCCCCGACCTGGACCTGGCGGTGTCCGCCCAGACCCTCACGCTGGCCCAGGACCTGGCCCGGGAGCTTCACGGCACTTATGTCCTCCTGGATGAACAGGAGCGCACCGCCCGGGTGGTGGCGGATGGCGACATCCTGGACCTGGCGGAATTCCGGGCCCCGGACATCATCGGGGATCTGAAAGGCCGGGATTTCACCCTGAACGCCCTAGCCCTGGAGCTGGGCGAGCTCCTCCGGGGCGGGCCCGTTACCCTCCTGGACCCCCTGGGGGGCCTGGCGGACCTGGCCGCCGGACGGCTCCGGATGGTGGCTAAGGACAATCTGCGGGCCGACCCATTGCGGCTCCTGCGGGCCTACCGTTTTGCCGCCACCCATGGTTTTGTGATCACCCCGGACACCCAGGCTGCCATCCGGACTCTCGCCCCCCTCATCGAGGGCGTAGCCGGGGAGCGCCTGCGCCAGGAGCTCTTTCCCTTGCTCGCCTCGCCCCGGGCCGGGCAGGTGCTGAGGCAGATGGACGACACGGGGCTTTTCTGCCACCTCCTGCCGGAGCTCTGCGACGGCAAGGGAGTGGCCCAAAACGGCTTCCACCACCTGGACGTCTTTGACCATGCCCTGGAAGCGGTGGCCTGCCTGGATGCCATCTTGGCGGCCCCGGACCGCTATTTTGCCTCGCTGGCATCGGAGCTGGCCCGCCAAGCCGAAGATCCCTGGTGGCGCTGGGTGGTGAAGCTGGCAGCCCTCTTCCATGACGTGGGCAAGCCCAAGGTCCAGGCCTGGCGCACCGACCCGGAGCGCTACACCTTCTACCACCACGAGCGGGTGGGGGTGGAGCTCTTCACCCAGGCGGCGAAGCGCCTGCGCCTCAGCCAGGCGGAGACCCGGGCCGTGGCCCAGATCATCTCCTGGCACATGCGCCCCTTCCTCCTCCTGCCCGCCTTCCGCCGGGGGGAGCTCACCCCCCGGGCCCTGGGGAGGATGGTGCGAGCCCTCAAAACCCACCTCTTGGCCGGCTTTGCCGTGGCCATGGCCGACAGCCTGGCCGCCCAAGGCGGGCAGAAACCGCCGGACTCCGAGACCGCCCTGGCGGCGTTGGCCGACGAGGCCTGGCGCTTCCTCAAGGACCGCCTGGAGCCCCAGGAGCGGCAGCCCCGCCTGCTCACCGGCCATGACCTGAAGGACCTCTTCCACCTCCCTCCGGGCCCCCGTTTCCGCCACCTCCTCACCGCGGTGGAGGAGGCCCAATGGGAAGGGCGGGTGCGCACCCGGGAGGAGGCGGTGGCTTTAGTGAAGTCCCTCCTGCAACCGGACCGGCCGGCCTGATAAAAAATTTTTATTTTATTTCTTTTAGCAATTTATTTTTTGGGCGATTCATGGTATGTGCGTGTCGTTCTTTCCCCCGGTGGAATTTCAGGGGGCAAAAGGAGATATCCTACTGTTTTTATTAACTTTTGTCATGCTGGCCTGACGGCGGTGAACTGAGTCGTTACATACCTCACCCCTGAGGAAACCCAATGGAACGGAAGACCTTGAGCCCCCTGGTGCCCCGGGAAGTACAGGCCGGCGCCCTCATCCGCCTCCGGGGTCTCTATCCTTCCCTGAAGGCGGCCTTGCGCAAAGTGGCGGACCTGGTCCTGGCCAAGCCGGAGGTGGCCATCTATGCCTCGGTCAATGAAGTGGCCGCCGCCGCCAAGGTGAGCGAGGCCACCGTCATGCGCCTCTGCCGCATCCTGGGGTTCCGGGGCTTCCAGGACTTCAAGATCGCCCTGGCCCGGGAGCTGGTCTCGCCCCTGCAGCGCCTCCACGAGGAAGTCTCCGAGGGGGACGATCCCGCCACCATCGTGCGCAAGGTCTTCCAGGCCAACATCGCCGCCCTGCAGGACACCCTGGAGGTCCTGGACATGGGGGCCATGGCCGAGGCGGCCCGCCGCATGCTCACGGCCAGAAGCCTCCTCCTCATCGGGGTGGGCACTTCCGGCCCCATCGTCGAGGACGCGGCCAACAAATTCTTCCGCCTGGGGCTGAACGTCAAGGCCATCACCGACGCCCACCTCATGATGATGGCCGCCGCCCTCCTCACCCCGGAGGATGTGCTCCTGGCGGTCTCCCACTCCGGCAGCACCCGGGACCCGGTGGACACCGCCCGGGTGGCCAAAGAGGCCGGCGCCGCGGTCATCTGCATCACCAACAATTCCCTGTCGCCCCTCACCAAGCTGGCGGACCTGGTCCTGGTCACCGCCTCCCGGGAAACCCGCTTCCGCCAGGAGGCCATGGCCTCCCGCCTCTGTCAGACGAGCATCATCGACAGCCTTTACACCCTCATGGCGGTGGCCCGCCCCGAGACGGCCCTGGAGAATCTGCGCAAAATCGAAAACGTCATCGTCACCAAGCAGTTCTAAGCCGCCCACGCCCCGGGGGAAGCATGAACACCGGTCAGAAGCTCAAGCAGAAGGTGGTGCGCATCTGTCGCCTGCTCCACCAGAAGAACCTCATCGCCGCCACCGACGGCAATATCAGCGTCAAGTTCGGCGACGGCCTCCTCACCACCCCCTCGGGGGTCAACAAGGCCTTCCTGGAGGAGGAGCAGATCATCACCGTGGACTTCGCCGGCCGAGTCATTGAGGGCCAGGGCCAGCCCACCTCCGAGCTGGCCATGCACCTGGCGGTCTATCGCCTCCGGCCCGAGGTGGAGGCAGTCATCCACGCCCACCCCCCCTTGGCCACCGCCTTCTCCCTGGCCGGGGCCTCTCTGGAGCAATTCGTCCTCCCGGAGGTGGTCCTGAGCCTCGGGGTGATTCCCACCGCCGCTTATGCCACTCCCACCACCGCCGAGGTGCCCTTGGCCATCCGGGAGCTCATCAAGCACTATGATGCCCTCATCCTGGAGCGTCACGGCGCCCTCACCGTGGGCCGGGACCTGATTGAAGCCTACAACAAAATGGAGAAGCTGGAACACACCGCCCTCATCATCTTTGCCGCCCTGCAATTGGGCGGAGTGAGGCACCTTCCCCCCCACGAAGTGGAAAAGCTGCTCATGATGCGCTTCTCCCAGAAACTCCAGTCTTCCTGAACCTAGGCCTATAAATCTGTCCGGCGGAAAGTCCAGAAGGATGGCCAGGCAGGTGGTCTCCTATTAGTAGGCTTTCCTCAAAGACAAATTCAAAGGTTAGGCCTCCGGGCCGCCTCATCTCAAATTCCCTCCTCCCACACATCAGTTGGGAGCCCGGTGCTTTCAGGAGGATTTTCCATGCCTTATATTCCGCCGCCCCATCGGCCGCCCTTGGACAAACATATAGATCATCTGGCTGAGGCACTGGTCCGGGAAAGCGACAAACTCCCCGGAGAGGCGGCCGTGGCCGGCCTGCTGAACTACGCCCTCACCCGCCTCATCCTCAAAGTGGTGCAGCTCCGCTTCGGCACCTGGCGTTACTGGCTCTTCGCCCTGGTCACCGGCGTGCTCCACAATGTGGCGGACGAACTCTATCGCCGGCTGGCGGCGCCCTACGAGAACCGCCAGCGGCAGCGTTACGGCGATGTGGATCTGTACGCCGCCTTCCTCCAGGACCTGCAGCCTCCGGAACCGGAAGCAGATCCTAAGTAATTCCTGCCAGGGAAAAATAATCTCCGCCCCTGGCCTCAGGGGTGGAGGTGCATTATTATGTGGGGGAATTATGACCCTGTCATCCCTCAGCGGTCTCAGGCCAAGGCCGGAAGGATTGGGGGGGCAAAGCTAAGAGAAAGGGTTAGGGCCTCATATTCTCTGGCCCCTCTCCCGAAGAAGGGAAAAGTCTAAAAAAGGAGCACTACATGAATCTGCCGGAATATGTCACCAAAGCGGAAGTGAAGCGCGTCTGCGAGGAGTTGGGTTTCCGGGATTGGTCGGCCCTCACCGACCCGGAGGTCCTGCCGGAAGAGGCGGAAAAGCTCTTGAAAATCGTCAATGTGGAAAACATGCCCGTCCGGCTGGAGGACTTCCGGGTGGGCCTGGAGGTGGAGCTGGAGCACGGCACCCGCTTTCCCGATGCCAACGTCACCAACAACCACCCCGTCCTCACCGCCAAGATCGTCCTGGCGCATTTGAAGGAGACCCTGGATTACTACCAGCGCCTGGAGGTGGCGGAACTGGAAGGGGATCTCCTGAAATACATGCAGGCGGGCAATTTCGCCAAGGCGGCGGAAAAATACCGGGCCCTCCTGCAGGCCAAAAAAGCCTTGGCCGAAGTGGAGGCCCAGCAGGTTTAAGGGAAGGCACGCCGGCGGGGTCACCGGCGCCCCTTAAGGGCCCCGGGGACCCCGCCCGGTCCTGCTGCAAGCCGAGGGCCCTCCGGCTTCAGGTCAATGATGGTGCCCCCCGGGGCTGTGACCGCCGGCGGCCAGATACACCGCCCGTTCCGAACCCGGGTTGGCCAGGGTGTAAGTTTCCTCCCCCACCAGATAGACGGCCTCCCCGGCCTTCAGGCGCTGCTCTCCCTCGGGGCCGCTGAGCATTACCTCCCCGGCCACCACGCAGATGATCTCCTCATGGCCCTTCCCCGGCTTCAGGACCCGGCCGCCCTGGCCCGGCTCCAGGTAACCGAAGATGAGATAACAGGCGTGGGTCCCCAGCTCAGCGAGGCCCAGGACGGTCTCGCCCCCCTCCTCCTTGGCTCGCTGCCACAGATCAAAGGTCCTTTTCATTCTTCCTCCCAACAGAGGCGGGATTGACCCCGAAGCGGGCGCACATCACCGGGTCAGGGCCCAGGCCCTCCCCGGCCCGGAAGCGGCAGCCGCCCCGGCACTCCGCCACATATCCGCAGGCGGCGCACACCAGGTCGGTGATGGGATGGTGGACGAGGCGCCGCCAGCAGGTCTCCAGCCCCTCTCTCAGGTGTCCCAGGGGCCGGTGCGCGTAGAGACCGCACTTGGCCACCCGGCCGTCCGGCAACACCGCGCACAGGTGACGGCCGCAGGTCCAGCCCGGGGCGGCGCCGTGGGCTGCCTCCCCGAAGGCCAGGTCCAGATACGGCGCCGCCAGCTCCGGGGGCACCCAGAGATCAGGGTGCTTGGAGAGCCGACCCGAAACGCAGGGCACGTCCAGGCTCCATTCCCGCACCCCCAGCTCCCGAAGCCACCGGCCCATCTCATCCAATTCGTGGAGATTGCCGGGATGCACCATGGTGGCCACCGAGACCGCCAAACCCCGATCCTGGGCGCGTTTCAGGCCCTCCACCGCCCGTTTCCAGGTGCCGGCCCCTCGGAGGCGGTCATGGCCCTCCATCAGGCCGTCCAGGCTCACCTGCACCTCCTGCACCCTAAGCTCCCGCACCCGCTCGGGGCTGAGCAGGGTGCCGTTGGTGAGGAGCACCGCCCGGATCTCATAATCCGGCAGGGAGCCATTGAGCTCCTGCCATTGGGAATACAGCAGGGGTTCCCCTCCTGAGAGGAGCACCCTGAGCCCCTGCAGGTCGGTGAATTCCCGCAGCGCCGCCCGGGCCTCTGCCAACGGCAGGTCCGTGGCCCCGGCATCCCCCAGGTAGCAATGGGCGCAGCGCAGATTGCAGCGATCGGTGAGCATCAGCTCCAGGTAGCGCAGCGAGGGCACCGGCGCCGGCCGCCAGCGCAATACCCGGGGGGCGGGCTCCAGGCATAAGGCCAGGAGGGACTCCTTTAGGAGATAGTCCAAAAATTCCGGGTCCGCCTCCGTTGCCAACCCCGGGGTGGTGCCGTCGCAGCGGCTTAAGAACGCAAACGCCTCCTCATTGACCTCGTAGAGCTCATCGGCCAGACGGTCATAGAGGCAAGGCACCTCCAGGCGCTTGAGGGAGACGTGTTCCGCCAGGCGCAGATAAGCGTGCTTCAGGGTATCCCGAAATAGCTCCTCCAGGGAGGCGGCGGACAATCGGCCCTGCACCAGCAATCCGGCCAGGGCCAGGCCTCCGCCGCAGGGCGGCGCCCCGGCCTCCCCCCGGGCAAAGTCGCAGCCATGCTGCCGGAAGGCGCAATACTGGCACAGCGCCTGCGCCACCGCCGCCATGGCCTCTGAGCCCGGCTTCGGAGCGGCCCCCTCCAAGGCCGCGGCCAGCTCCGAGCTCTCCTGGAGCAGGTGTGCCGCCACCACCCACCCGAGGCACTTCTCCGCCTCATCCCGCTCCGGGCGATAGAAAGCGCAGTAGTGACGGCAGATGCTGAGACTCATGGGAAGTTTTTGGCCCCTTGGGACGAGGGAAATTATATCAGCCAATAAAAAAGGGGACGCCGGGGCGTCCCCTCGGGTCGGTCAGGTGCGACTTAGCAGGACTTGGCGCACTTGCACAGGCCCTGGGAAGCCTTGGCCACTTTCTTGATCTTCATGATCCCTCTCCTTCATGGAGTTTTTCTAAACATAACTGTGTCAAGAGAGCCTGTCAAGTTAAAGGATGATGAGTTTCAGACCGGCGCAGGTTTTCCGGGTCAGGCCAAGCCCCTCCTCCTTTTCCCCCCGGCGCCCCTATCCCCATAAACTGCCCCGGCACCCCTTTCCTCCTTCCCTGCGCTGCCAGGCTTCCTTCCTTATGCCCCTCCCTATCCTCGCCCTTTCCACCTGTTAAAGGCGGATGGTCACCTGAGTGTGGGACTGGCGGGCCAGCTCCAGGAACTGGCGCAGCCGCTCCAGGCTGGCCAGCACCATGCCTTTCACCTGCAGGTGGTGCTGTTTCAGGTATTCCAGGAAGCGCTGCACTTCCGTCCGGAGGTTGCGGGCCTCATAGAGATTGACGTCGGCCTTGAGACGCACCTGCCGGTGCTTGTCATTGAGAAGATTTAATGCCTGCCATTCCTCCAGGAGGGCCTGGAAATGAATATAGGCGGCGATGAGCTCCCGGGCCGAGGCTGGATCCAGGGCCCCCAGCAGGCGGGCGGAGTGGCGGAAGACCGCAAATCCATTCCCCATGGCCGCCAGCCCGGCCATGGGCAAGTCTTCCATGTCCTCAGCCTTCTCCAGATCTTGGCCCACCAGGTGCTGGTAGCGTTCCCAGGCCTGGGAGAGCTCCGCCTCCAGGGCCTGAAAGAGATTGATGAGGGTGCGGGCCTCCCGGGCTGCCCGCTCCCGGGCCAGGTGCCGGGCGGCGGCCGCCGCCACCCCCCGCCCCCCGAGAATGGCCCCCAGCACTCCTCCCCCCAGGGCCGCCAGCAGCGCAACCAAGGCGTCCATGCCCTCTTCTTCGGCCACCGGAGAGGAAAGCTTTACGAAGGAATGAGTGGAAGTGTCTGGGGGAGGGGCCAGGGGCCGTGGGCCCCTGCCCCTCCCCCAGAGCCCACACCCCAACCCCACAAGGAGGGATGGGGAGGGGGTTTGAGAGTATGGCGGAGGATTGCGACCCCCCGGCCTCCCCTCAATTCTCAGATCACGGAACCCCGCTCCAGCAGGTCTTCCAGAAGCTTGGAGGAATAGCCGTAGTGCATGGAGGGGGGTTTGGCCGCCGGTTCCTGGCGGTTTTGGCGGGGGGGAGCCGGCCGCCGGGGCAACTTTACCGGCTCCAGGTGCACCGGCACCGGGGATTTGCTCTTCACGAACCCGGCCCGGTAGCCGAAGATGTCAAAGACGGTGCCCTCCTGGAACCAGCCCAGGTGCTTGCCGTTCCAGCCGTAGAGCTTGTCCTGGTAAATGTAGGCCACCGGCCGGCCGTCCCAGGTGTAGATGGATTCCCCGTCCTCGGCGATGTAGGCCACCGGCTTGCCTTCCCGGTTATAGAGGGTTGTGTCCATGGCAGCGTCACCGTTGATCCCACCGGTGGTCCCGGGCGCCCCGGTTGGGGGTCATTTCTCCTCCGCCAGGCGGCTGTGCTCGATTTTCATGCAGCGATCCATCACCACCAAAAGCCCGGCATCCCGGGCTCTGGCCCCGGAGACCGGCTCCGCCAGCCCCAATTGCATCCATACCGCCTTGGCGCCCATGGCGATGGCCTCCTCCACCACCCCGGGGATGGCCTCCACGTTGCGGAAGATATCCACCACCTCCACCGGGAAGGGCACGTCTTTGAGGCTGGGATAGCAGCGCTCCCCCAGGATCTCGGAGCAGCCGGGCCGAACCGGCACGATGCGGTAGCCGTGCTCCTTGAGATAGCGGGCCACCTGGTAGCTGGGCCGGTCGGGCTGCGGGGACAAGCCCACCACTGCCACCACCCGGTAGTCCTGGAGGATCTGGCGGATGATCTCCGGGGTGCTGTGCCAGGTTTCCTGCGTCTCTGCCGTCATTGCAACCCTCCGCCCCCGTTTTGAGGGCATACGATACGGGATGCAGCCCCATGACCCGCGGCCTGCCCGTTCCCCTCCGCCTCAGGTGGCTGCCGGCACCGCCTCCTGGGGAGCCAGGGACAGGCTCTTGTCGTCGGAAATCTTGAAGACCATCTTGATGTATTTATAGCCGAAGCGCAACAGCTCCAGGTCGTCCTCCCAGATGCGCTGCTGGGTATCGTCGTCCACCTGGAAGATGGTGAGGAAGCGGCTCTTGAAGATAAAGCGCCGGAACTGATCCAAGTCATACATGACCATGTAGAACAGGTCCTGCTCCCTCTCGGTGATGTCCGGCTTGCCGAAGCTGGAGCGCCTCAGCATCATGGCCTTCCATTCCCGGTTCATCTCGTCGTAGTAGTCCGCGCCCTGGTCCTTGCGCCAGGTCTCCACGTTCCACTCGTCCTGCTCCTCAAAGCCCTTGCAGTGAGGCTCCCGCACCAGGAAATAGAACTCATCCAGGCCCTCTTCGGTGATGAGCACCCCCTGGCCCACCGGATAATAGCGGCAGGTGGCGGGACGATCGCTGTACACCAGGCAGCCGGTGACCGGCCGCACAAAGGGACACTTGCCGCCGTAGCGGGGCATGTCCATGATCACCAGGGGGAGGCCCGACTGCTCATGCTCCTCCCGGCGGGTATAGCGCTCCAGGAAATCCCCGGAGTCAATCCCCAGCCGGCCTTTGAGGCGCAGGATGTCGTAAGGGGTGAGGATGATGGTGGTCCTGCCGCAGCACTCGGTGAAACAGGGCACCCCGGGGTGGCACTTGAAGCGGAAGCGGCTCTCCGGGGTCATCTTCACCGGCCGCACCACCTTCATGTTCAGATCAACCATGGTCGTGTTCCTCAGGTCAGACTTCTGAAGTTCAACAAGGAGCAGCGCCGGGGCTTCCTGCCCACCATCGCCGCTGGATGAGGAAAACCGGGGTTGTGAGCTCCGGCTTCGGGTTTGTCTTATTGTACCGGAACCGAAAAGAAAGTGCCCGTAAAAAAGGGGGAAGGGCGCCACCGGCTTCCCCTCCCCCGTCATCCCATCTTCCCCGGGGCGACAACCAGCCCCGGGGCACGACCAACTTCCCTTGCTTAGAACCCGCGACCGGACATGCGGGCATACAACATGGCCACGGTGCGGTAGACCAGGTGCGCCATCTTGGTGTAGGGCGCAAAGAAGAACAGGATGAACACGCTGGTCAGGTGCAGGAAATATACCGGATAGGCCAGGGAGGCAATCCCGGTAAGCCGGAAGAGCCAGGAGGCCGCGCCGGTGATCCCCACCGCCGCCACGATGTAGATAAGCTGCCAGTCAAAGTAGGTGCCGAAGCCCGCCTTGTCGGCGTTGGCCTGCCGGGCCACAATGATCTGGTAGATGCCGTAGATCAAGAGCGCCGTGCCCAGCAGGGCCAACATCTTGAAGGGGCTGAAGAAGGGATAGGGCCCCGGCCAATGGAAGACCCACTCCCTCACAAAGGCCCACGCGGTCACCAACCCCAGGGTGATGAAGCCGAAGAGCACCAGCAGGTGGTTGAGGCTGCGGGCGTAAGTGGTTTCACATTTCTTGAAACGGTTGTGCAGGAGAATGTCCTGGAGCACCGGGATCAGGTTCGCCAGCACGCCCCCCTGCAGTTTCACCGCCCAGGGGCTGGTGTTGATGTCCCGCCAGTAGCGGATGACCCCCTGGGCCAGGACGAAGACCGCAAAGCCCGCCGCGGCCATGAAGATGATGTCCACCATCCACCAGGGGAACATCTTGGAAAAGACGATGGGCCCCTCGGGGATGGCCAGGCGGCCGGTGATTTTAAGAGCAGCCAGGAGGAGCAGCACCGGGAAGCCCACCAAGAGGGGCAGGAAGCGGATGTCCCCCACCATGCGGGCCAGCTGCGGCGGGATGGCATAATTTTCGATGCACATCTGCCTCAGCACCCCCAGCACCTCTCCGGGCTTGGCGCCCCGGGGGCAATGGACCGTGCAGTCACTGCACTGATGGCAGAGCCAGATGTCCGGGCTCTTGATGACGTCCTTGATCCCCCACTGGGCCTGGAGCATCTCCTTGCGGGGGAAGGGATGGTTTTCCGGGGTCAGATTGCAGACCACGGAACAGGTATCGCACTGATAGCACTTCTTGGCGTCCTGCCCCCCGGCGGCCATGATCCGCTGGACGAACTTCAGATCCGGTTTGATGAGGATTTCGTCAGCCATGGATCATACCTCCTAAAATTCCTTGAAGGGGTTGGGGCCGATTTCTCTCACCCGGTCCACAAACTCCTGCAGGAGGGCGGGCAGGCGATCGAACTCGGAGATGGCGATCTGGAACTGCTGCACCCGGTCGGCTTCCAGCCCCAGCTTGTCCAGGGTTTCCGAGAGCTTGGTGAGCCGGTAGGCGCACAGCTCGCTCCCCTTGGCGAAGTGGCACTGGTAGTCGTCCCCGTATTTGCAGCCCAAAAGCACCAAGCCATCCACCCCCCGGGAGAGGGCGTCGGACACCCACACCAGGTTGAAGGAGCCCATGCAGCGCAAGGGGATGAAGCGGATGTTGGGCGGCAGCTTCAGCCGATGCTGGGCCAGGGCGTCCAGGGCCGGGTAGGCGTCGTTTTCGCACACCAGCCCCACGATCATGAAGGGTGCCTTGGGATCCTCTTCGTCCTCGATCTCCTGCACCTCGATGGCCTTGATCATGGAGCCGATGATGTCCACGCTGTAGTCCTTGAAGTTGACGATGCGCTCCGGACAGGCCCCCATGCAGGTGGCGCAGCGCCGGCAGCGGTTGATCTTGTAGAAGGGCGTGCCCTTCTCGTCCTCTTCAATGGCGCCGAAGGGGCATTCCTCGGTGCAGCGCTTGCACTGGGTGCAGCGTTGCATGAAGGGATCCGGGAAGGTGATGTCCCAGGCCCGGGGATGCACCGCCATGCCCGCCTCGATGTGCTGCAGGGCCTGGATGGCCTTCATGGCCGCGCCGGCGCCGTCTTCGATGGCCGCCGGCAGCCGCATGGCCTGCCGCACCGCGCCCGCGGCGTAGATGGCCGTCCGCCGGGTCTCATATTGGAAGCAGATGAAGTTGGAGTCGGCAAAGCCGTTGAACAGGTCCAGATCCGGCAAGCCCGGGCCCTGGCGGTAATCCAGGTTGATGACCGGGTTGTCCGCCGTGGCCGGCACCATGCCGGTGGCCAACACCACCATATCCGCCTCAAAGGCCACGTTCTGGCCCAGGAGGCTGTCGGTGGCCTTCACCAGGAGCTTGCCGCCTTTGGGCTCCACCCCGGTGACCTCGGCCTTGGTGAGCATGACGCCCGGGTCGCTTTGGGCTTCCTTGTAGAAGAGCTCCGCCACCCCCGGCACCCGCATGTCCTTGTAGAGGATCATGGCCACCGCCTCGGGATTCTGCTGGCGCACATAGAGGGCCTGCTTCAGGCTGGTGGCGCAGCAGAAATCGGAGCAGTAGGGCAGATGCTCCGGATCCCGAGAGCCGGCGCACTGGATGAAGACCACGTTCTGGGGCACCTTGCCGTCCGAAGGCCGGGTGATCTGGCCTTTCTTGGCCATCTCCTCCAGCTCCACGTTGGTGACCACATCCGGAGAGAGACCATAGCCCAGCTTGTCCAGCTTGCTGGCGTCATAGGGGCGCCAGCCTGCGGCCAGCACAATGGCGCCCACCCGGAAGGTCTCCTCCTCGCCGTTGCGGTTGACGGTGATGTCCAGCAGGCCCGGCTGGCCGGCGGAGGTGATCACCTCGGTGTTGGTCATCACCTTGATCTTGGGCTCGGCCAGGACCTCTTTCACCAAGGCGTGCACCGGGGAATCCACCAGGGAGGAATAGGGGTAGCTGGTAGGGGTGGACTTGAAGATCTTGGCCCCATAGCCGCCCAGCTGCGCCTCTTTCTCCACCAGCACCACCGGATAGCCCTGCCGGGCCGCGGTCAAGGCCGCGGACAGGCCCGCCGCGCCGCCACCGATGACCAGGATGGTCTTGGAGATCTCCTCGGTCTGCCAGGGCTCCGGCAGGTCCGCCTTTTTGATCTTGGCCGCGCCCATGCGGAGATAGTCCTCCGCCAGCATCTGGGTGGGCTCGTCGTTGGGCTCCTGGGTCCAGGCCACCAGCTCCCGGAGATTGACCCGCTCCACCAGGACGCCGGGGAAGTCGAACTCCTCGTACTTCACCCGGGGCGAGCAGGCGGCGATGAGCACGCAGTTGACGCCTTCGGCGATGTCGTTCTTGATCATCTCCAGGCCGTCGGGGCTGCAGAGGATGTCGTGCTCCTTGACCTCCGGGATCTTCCCTTCCTTTTTGGTGATCTTGGCGAGACTCTCGAAGTTCAGGGCGGCCCCGATGCCACAGCCTTTGCACAGATATGCCGCGTATTTCCGTTCTTCCAGTGCCATGACTACCTCCCGCCCAGACTGATGAGGCTCTTGAGAGCGGCCCCGGTGCCTTCCTGCACCGACTTGGCCACATCCAAGGGGCTCTTCATGCTGCCCACCGCGGTGATCCCCTCGGGCAGGAGCTCCGGAATGATGAAGCCTTCCGGGGTGTAGGACAGGGGCAGGGGCAGGGGCGCGTTCTTGGTGGACGGCACCATGCCCACCGCCAGCACCACCAGATCATACGCCGCGGTGAGCTTGCCCTCGCCCAGGGTGTTTTCCGCCGTCACCACCACGTTGTCGCTGCCCACTTCCTGCTCCACCTTGGCGATCTTGCCCCGGATGAGCTTGACGCCAGCCATGTCCCGGACCTTCCAGAGGAACTGCTCATAGCGGCCGGGGCAGCGCAGGTCGATGTAGTAGATGTGGGCCTCGGCCTCCGGGTCCTGCTCCAGGAGGTAGGTGGCCTGCTTGAGGGAGGCCATGCAGCAGATGTAGGAGCAGTAGGGCAGGTGATTCTGGTCCCGGGAGCCGGCGCACTGCACAAAGGCCACCTTTTTGGGGGCCTGGCCGTCCGAAGGCCGCAGGATCTTGCCGCCGGTGGGGCCGTTGCTGGCCGCCAGCCGCTCCATCTGCATGTTGGTGATGACGTTTTTCACCCGGCCGAAGCCGAAGTTGTCGGCCTTGCTGATGTCATAGAGGTCCCAGCCGCCGGAGATGACGATGGCCCCCACCTTGACGTTCAGGGTCTGGGGCTGCATGTCCAGCTCGATGGCCTCGTAGGCGCAGGCCTCCTTGCATTTCTGGCCGCAGTCCCCCACGCAGGCCTCGGCGTCGATGACATACTTGAAGGGGAAGGCCATATCGTAGGGCAGGTAGGCCGCCTTGGTCTTGTCCAGGCCGTAGTTGAAGGTGTTGACCCGCTCCGCCGGACAGGCCTCGGCGCAGGCGTTGCAGGCCACGCAGCGGTCATTGACGTAGCGGGGTTTGAGGGTGATGGTGACGTCAAAATTGCCCGCCGTGCCCGAGATCTGAGTCACTTCCGCCAGGGTGTAGAAGGTGATGTTGGGATTCTCCCGGATCCGGCGGAAATTGATCTCCAGGCCGCAGGTGGGCGGACAGAGTTTGGGAAAGTATCGGTGGAGCTGTGCGACCCGGCCGCCCAGATAGGGTTCCTTTTCCACCAGGATCACCTGGGTGCCGGCTTCCGCAGCTTCCAGGGCCGCGGTCAGGCCGCTCATGCCTCCCCCGATGACCAGAATCTTTTGATCAGCGGCGTTCACACCAATCCTCCTTCAGACATTCCGGACACCTCATAGGCGTGAGGGGGATTCCGGGGTCCGTGGCTCAGACCGGAGTTGTGGGTTCGGTTGGGGGATAGTTGCGGCGGAATTCATCGATCTCCCAAGGGGGGCCGGACGGCGGAACCTTAGGTGGCGGAGTCATGGCAGGAAAGACATCTTCTCCCCGCGCCGCCAGCGCCCGGGCACCTCCCTCCTGAGAAAAATGGCCGTGGCGGTGCAGACAAGACCACGGCCATGGCATTACGGGCCCGGGGCCCATAGCGGGCCCCGGGGTCTGGCTCGGAAGTTTACTTCACCAGCTGCACGTAGGGCTTGGTCTCAAACTTCCACTCGTTGGTCTTGGGATCATACTGGGAGATGGTGAACACCCGCCACTTGTCGTCATCGATCTTCGGGAAGTCAGACCGGTAGTAATAACCCGGGTAACGGGTCTCTTCCCGGAAGAGGATGTGACGCAGGTGGGCCTCACCGGCGATGATGCGGTGATACTGCTCCCAGGCCCGCATCAGCTCATGCAGATCCGCCGCGGCCATGCGCTGGGCGTCTTCCTTCAGGAAGGTGAGCCGCTTCAGGCCTTCCTCCAGCATGGGCTTGTTGGTCATGTACATGGTGGCGATGCCGCCCACGTACTCGTCCATGATCTTCTGGAGGCGGGTCTGGATCTGCTTGGGCCGCAGATAGTTGGGGTTGATGTCCGGATGGGTGGTGTAGTCCTTGTACTTCTCGTAGATCTCGAAGGGCAGATAGATCTCGGCGATGACGTCGTCGATGTTCTGCGCCGGCTCGAGCTTGTCATCCTTGTGATCCAGGATGAAGGCGATGGCGGCCTTGGCAGCCATGCGGCCCTCAGCATGGGAGCCGGAGGAGAACTTGTGCCCGGAAGCGCCCACGCCGTCACCGGCGGTGAACAGGCCTTCCACGGTGGTCATGCGGTCATAGCCCCAGAACCAGTCATCGGGGGCGCCGAGATAGTTCTTGGAGGGACCGCTCACCCACAGACCGGCGCAGCCGGCATGGGAACCCAGCAGGTACGGCTCGGAGGGGATGATTTCGGAGGGCACCTTGTCGGGTTCCATGTTCATGGAGGCCCACAGGGAGGCGGCGGAGATGGACATGTCAAGGAAGTCTTCCCAGGCTTCCGCTTCCAGGTGCTTCAGCTCTTTCTTGGAGAGCACCTTGGCCAGCTCCTGCATCGCCTTGTCGGTGTGCATCAGGATGGGCCCGCGGCCTTCCCGCATCTCGATCATGGCGGCATGGTTCCGCAGGCAGGTGCCGGGGGAGTCGGCGTAGCCGGGGTATTCCTGCTTCACCCGCTCCCAGTTCTTGGTCATGTAGTCTTCGTTGTAGGCGTTGGTGGCCTGGGCCTTGAAGAACAGGAACCAGGCGCCCACCGGGCCGTAGCCGTCCTTGAACCGGGCCGGGACGAACCGGTTTTCCATCAGCACCATCTTGGCGCCGATCTCCGCGGGCATGGCGTAGGTGGAGCCGGCGTTCCACACCGGGTACCAGGCGCGGCCCTGACCTTCACCCACGGACCGAGGCCGGAAGACGTTCACCACGCCGCCGCAGGCCACCAGCATGGCCTTGCACTTGAACACGAAGGTCTTGTGCTCCCGGACGCTGAAGCCCACCGCACCGCACACCCGGTTGGAGTTGTTCTTGTCGGTCAGGAGCTTGACGATGAAGACGCGCTCGTAGATGTTCTCCATCCCCAGCGCGTTCTTGGCGGCCTCGGCCACGATGACCTTGTAGGACTCACCGTTGATCATGCACTGCCAGCGGCCGGAACGGCAGCATTTGCCGCCGTCTTTCAGGAGGGGCAGGCCCTCGTCCCGGGCCACCTGGCCGTCCACGGTGTGGCCTTCGGCGTCCTTCTGCCAGATGGGGAGACCCCATTCCTGGAAGTCATAGACGCTCTGGTCCACGTGGCAGCCCAGGGAGTGCACCAGGTCTTCCCGGATGATGCCCATGAGGTCGGTGCGGACATACTTGACGTAGTCGTTCACCGGGTTTTCCGGGCCGATGTAGGTGTTGATGGCCGACAGACCCATGGCCACCGCGCCGGAACGATCCAGGGCCGCCTTGTCCACCAAGGTGACCTTGAGGCCCAGCTGCTTGGCATAGGCCATGGCTTCCACCGCCGCGCCGCAGGCCGCCATGCCGCCGCCCACGATGAGGAAATCGGTCTCAATGGTTTCCACCGGCGGTTTCTGACAATAGGACCATTTGCAGAATTCTCTTTCCAGAGCCATTATGTTGTCCCTCCTTGAATTTGGGCAGCGTGGTTACTCGGTCCGGGCCGAGCCGGTGAAGAAGCCGGGTTTCCTCAGATCCTCGACCTTGGGCAGGGTCTTGCCCTTGAAGACGTCGATGGAGCCCTCCGGGGTGGTCCGGATGGGGAACTTGAACCGCTTCACGGTCTTGCCGTCCCGGAACTTGATGGTCCACATGATGGAGTCGGTGCCACGCAGCGGGAAGGTGCTGGAGCCCAGGGGCATAATGTCGGCATAGTGCCGCACCTCAATGGCCTGCTGGGGGCAGATCTTCACGCAGTTGAAGCACTCCCAGCACTGCTCCGGTTCCTGGTTGTAGGCCTTCTTCTTCTCCGGATCCAAGACCATGAGGTCATTGGGGCAGATGTACTGGCATGCGGTCTTGTCCAGGGCTTTGCAGCCGTCACATTTTTCCACAATCACAAAACTCGGCATGGGAAAAACCTCCTGTTTAGGGTTGAATGGTGGTTAGCTGTCCCCAGGAAAGGGGCCCACGCCGCCTTTCCCAATATCTCCCGCCGCCCTCAGGGGCGGCTGGCCATCCCTCAGGCAATCTCCTGGTTCCAGAAGGCGTCCCCCGCCTTCTCGAAGAGCTGGCAGAACTCCGTCATGACCTCCAGCTTCTTGCGCTTCACCACCATCTCGTAGATTTTGTCCTTGACGTACTTGGGCAAAAGCTCAATGGATTTGGTGGTGGCGGCGTCGAATTTGGCCATGGGAAAGAGCTTCAGCACCTTGTCCCGCTCCTCCGCGGTGCAGGGCACGGCCAGCACCTTCATGCCGGCCAGCTCTTCCTTCAGGAGGTCCGCCAGGCCGGCGGCCTGCAGCTCTTTGAAGCGCTCTTCGTTGATCCATATATTGATGGGGTATGTCTCTGCCATGTCCCTTCCTCCTCAGCGTGATGACCGCCAGCAGCCTGGGGTTTAGAGAGGCTCGATGCTGAAGGCCGGCTTGGCCTTGGCCAGGTATTCCGGGCCCACGAAGGGCGAGCCGAAGCCGTATTTCTTCGCCGCGTCCATGACGATGTCGAAGATCTCCGGCCGGAAGATGAGCCGGGTGGGCTTCACTTCGTCGATGAGGATGGAGCGGATCTTGGTGCCGCTGAACTTCTGGTGCTCGTTCCAGTGGCCGCACAGGCCGATGCAGGTCACCTCGCCGCAGTGCGGGCAATAGACCCACTCCAGGACGAAGATGGGGGTGATGAAGAGCTTCTCCCGGGGGATGCTCATCAGCAGGCGGTGGGCCTCATAGGATTCATAGTAGGTGCCCACGCCGGCGTGGTCCCGGCCGAACATGTGGTGGGTGAGCCCCAGGTTGGCCCGGATGATGGAATGGTGCACCGCCTCCTTGGGACCGGCATAGCGCATATCCCAGAAGGTCATGGTGGTCATGTGGATGTCTTCCCGGAAGTAACCGTATTTCTTCAGGCCGTCCTGGGCCAAGACGATGGCCTCGTCGATGTAGTCGCCGGCCCGCTTCTCGCCCACGATGCAGTTCACCAGCACACCGCTGATGGCCTTGCCGATGACCTCCATGGACTCCACCGGCAGCTCGCCGTGGGCGGCGATGTAGGCGTGCTTCATCAGCCACTCATGGCCGGAGTGGGGCACGTTCCGGGTCTGGTGGGCCACAATGCGCTGCCAGCCCAGCTCCTGGAACTTCATGCGATGCTGCCGCGGGGTGAGGAAGTAAGGAGTGAAGGGTTCCCGGATCTTGGGCTCGTTCACCAGGGTGATCTTGCCGCCCAGGAACTTGTCTTTGTAGTTGTAGGTGCGCTTCACCCCGGGGTGTTTGTCCTCTTTGGTGCCATAGACATCAAAGGCCATCTCATCCTTGGGATAGGTGAAGATCTCTTCGACCTCAAAGATGGCCAGGGGGTTGTCGTCATAGGTGAGGAGAATGCTCTCGCCCTCTTTGACCCCGTACTCGGCGATCTCTTTGTCCGAGATGTCATAGACGATGGGAATGCTCCACAGGGTGCCGTCCGCCAGCTCCATCTTCTTGCAGACCGCATCCACATCGGCCCGCTTCATGAAGCCTTCCAGGGGCGAAAAGAAGCCGTATGCGATGCCGATGCATTCCGTCGCCATCTGCCGGGTGGCGGGCATGGTCTTCAGGCCGGCGATCTTTTTCTTCGCTTCGTTTTTGTCGGCAATGACCCGTTCTACCAGTGGTTTCCCACCATGGCCGATCATTTCCATGTTGATCCCCTTTCTTAAAGTTCTGGCCGAATCTCCTCAAAACGCTGCCGCGAGCCCTAAACTCAGGGACGGCCTCCCCGGGTGTGGGCCACCGGCTTCCCCCGGTGATTCTCCTGGCCCTTTTGCGCCCACGTGAATTTCTTCACATTTTCCCTAGGATGCCAAGAACGGAAATTAGACTAGATGGCGGGGAATGTCAATAGAAAAATTTCACAAAATTTTGCCCGCCAAAGCCCAGGGGTATCTGTGTCCTCAGGGCACCGGCACCAGGTAGCTCACCGTGGGTTCCCGGCGGCCCCGGAGCACCACCGCCGGGCCGGGCACGGTCTCGAACTGCCCGGCCACCTCCCGCTGGGTGGCCTCGCTGATGACAATGCCGGCCTCCAAATCCCGGGCCACCTCCAGGAGACGGGCGGCCACGTTCACCATGTCCCCGATGATGGTGAAGTCCATCCGCCGGGCATGGCCGATGTTCCCCACGATGGCCTCCCCGGTGTTGATGCCGATGCGCATGCCGGCAATGGGGGTCCGGCCCGCGGCCTGCATTTCTTTGAGGCGCCGGTGCATGGCCAGGGCGCAGGCCACCGCCTGGCTGGCGGCCCGGGGCACCTCCAGGGGCGCCCCGAAAAAGGCAAAAAGGCCGTCCCCCAGAAACTTGTCCAGAGTGCCCTCATGGGCAAAGATGAGGTCCACCATCTCCGTGAAGTAATCGTTCAGCACCTCCACCACCCGGGCCGGGTCCATGGTCTCCGAGAGGGTGGTGAAGCCCTTGATGTCAGCAAAGAGCACCGTGAGATGCCGTCGTTCGCCGCCCAGGCGCAGGGCCTCGGGGTTTTTCAGGATCTCCTCCACCACCCGGTCGCTGACGTAGCGGCAGATGGTCTCCCTCAGGAGCTGCTTCTGCTCATAGAGCCGCAGGCGGCTCCGCAGGCTGGCCTCGTGGCCCGCCTCCTCCTGGGCGATCTCGATGA
This sequence comes from Desulfobaccales bacterium, assembly GCA_037481655.1. NCBI lineage: Bacteria > Pseudomonadati > Thermodesulfobacteriota > Desulfobaccia > Desulfobaccales > Desulfobaccales bacterium. Next base: position 66,221 of record JBBFLF010000008.1, read on the forward strand.
GGAGCCGTTTGAGCTCCGGATCCTCGGCCTCCTCCGCCAGGGTGAGGTAGCTCCGCCGGGCCTCCAGCTCATGGGCGATGGCCAGCTCAATGGCTTGGACGATGTCCAGTTTCTCGGTCATGAGTGCGTCTCTTGACTGCCGGAGATGCGGGCATCCCCGGCCCCGCCGGCAGGATGCCCGCCAAGATTATAGCCCGAACTGGCCGCTGTCCACCCAGCCCATGGTGAGCAGGGACCAGAAATCCAGGGCCAGCTTGTTCAGCACGTAGTCGTACGGGAGCCAGCCGTAGCCCTTGTCCCCCCAGGAGGTGCCCCAGGAGTTGCGAATGAGCAGGGCGCCGGTGGTGGTCTTGTTGCATTTGGTGTTTTTGATCTTCTTGGCGTCGTCATAGCCCACCGCCACGATGGCGTGGCCCCACTCCGCCTTTTCCCCCGGGCAGGGGAAGGGAATACCGCCTTTCACATCCGTGCTCTCAAAGGAGGGAAAGCCCCAGAAACCGAACATGGAGGGGATGCCCGCGGCCAGGTATTTCTTGACGCTGGCCAGCACCTCGCTTCCCGGGAGGTTGGCCCCCTGGGGGTCATGGCAGAAATAGGTCAGGGTCTCGTAGTTGTCGGCGATGGCATAGACAAAACTGGGGGGTTCCTTGTCGAAGTCCGGGTCCTTGTCGGTGTAGGGCCAGTAACGCTCTTCGGGGACGCCGCACAGCACCAGGGCCGCCATGGTGTTCCTGAGCCAGGCGCCGGTATCCCCCGTCACCTGCATGAGGTTGCGGGTGGCCTTGTACACAAAGAGGCGGGAGCCCTCCAGGTGCTTGCCGAAGGCCCGGCGCTGGAAATACTCCACGATGCCCACCGCCGCATGGGCGGTACAGGACCCCAGGCTTTGCTGGTTTTCGATGGGGGAGCACCAGGCCCTCAGGTCCACCGCCGGCGGCAGGGCCTTCAGCTCCTTGGTGCCTTTGGGGACTTTGAGTTTTTTGGCCAGGTCGGCCACGGCGGGATTGGCTTCGGTGTAATCCCGCAAATCGGGGATGGGCGGCAGCCAGCCGGTGCCCAGGCGTTCGCCGGTTTCGGAAATGACCACAGGCCTGTACATCTGATACATGGGCGACCTCCTTTTCAGTCCCAAGGTGCACGGCAACTTTGCCTCCGGCTTTCTCCGGACCTCCTCTCACCGGGCTCCGACAAGACCACCTCCTTTGTGTGATGCTGTCATTATAGGGAAAATCTCAGAGGTTCGGGGGCGAAAAATCTTTTGGGAGTGAGAAAGCCCGGCGCGAAAATTTAAAGGTGCGTGGATAAAAGGGGAGGGGCCAGGAAGTCCGGCTACCCCACCCTCCCCTCAGACTTGCCCCCGCTCCGGGGGTGGGGCGGCCAGGGTCTCGTCATCGATTCCAGCTCCTTTCCTGGCTGATGGCTGATTGCTGATTATGGAGGGTCTCATGAACGCCCCGGAAGTGGAAATCATCGTCTATGACGCCCCCACCCCGACCTCCGGGGGCTGCGGCTGCGGCTGCGACCATCATCACGGCGAGGGGCAGCACCACGGGCACAGCCACGGTCTCAACCTGGAATACGAGACCCGGGCCCTGGCCCTCACCTTGGAGAAGGACTTCCCCGGCCGGGTGCGGGTGCAATACATCAACGTCCTCAAAGACCCCCAGGCCCTCCAGCTGCCCCAGGCCAAGCTGCTCCTCTCCCTGACGTACCCCTCTCCTTTGGTCTATATCAACGGCCGGGGACGGTTTGCCGGCGCGCTGCCGGTGGAGCGGCTGCGCCAGGAGGTGGCGGAGCTCCTCGGGGCCCAGCCCCCGGGACCGCCCGGGTGATTTCTCTCAAGCGGCCGGTGTTCTGGTCCTTGTGACCCGGCCGGCTTTGTGCTAATGTGAGACCGGCCGCATCCCTCAACCCCCGGCAAACGGTGGGGGAAGAGGGGGTGGGAAAGGAGGCAGGGGTCCGCGATCTTGGCCCCTCTCCCCCAGGAACGCCAGGGAGCTGCCGCATGTCTGAGCCCCGCAGGCCAAGACCCATCATCACCCTGCTCACCGACTTCGGCACCCGGGATCACTATGTGGCCAGCCTCAAGGGCGTCATCTTGGGGCTCAACCCCGAGGTCACCCTGGTGGACCTGAGCCACGAGGTGCCCCCCCAGGACATCGTCGCCGGCGCCTTTGTGCTGGCCGAGGCGGCCCCTTATTTCCCCCCAAACACTATTCACCTGGCGGTGGTGGACCCCGGGGTGGGCACCCACCGCCGGGGCTTGGCGGCCCGCTGCCGGGGGCAGTTCTGGGTAGGGCCGGACAACGGCCTCTTCCATTTCGTCTTCGCCGGCACCAACCCCGTCGCCGCCTCCTGGGACAGTTTTCCCCCGGAGTGCACCATTGTCTCCCTGGAGACCCCGGCCTTTTTCCGCCCGCAGATCTCCACCACCTTTCACGGCCGGGACGTCTTTGCGCCGGTGGCGGCCCACCTCTCTTTAGGGGTGGAATTGGGACAACTGGGGCCGCTCCTGCACACCCCCGTGCCCCTGCCCCTGCCCGAGGCCAGCTTTACCCCCGAGGTGGCCCAGGGCCAGGTGATTTACATCGACCGCTTCGGCAACCTCATCACCAACCTGCCTGGGGAGGCCCTCCTCACCTGGCTGGGGGGCGCCTCCTCCTTCCGGCTGCACCTGGCCGGGGTGGTGCTGCGCCGCCTCAGCCCCACCTACGCCGAGGTGGGCCCCGGAGAGCCTCTGGCCCTCCTGGGCAGCCACGGTTACCTGGAAATCGCCGTCAACCGGGGCAACGCCGCCCGGCTGCTCAAGGCCGCGGTGGGCCAGCCGGTGGTCATTTACCTGGACCACCCGGCGGAGGCGCCCGGCTCCCGCCCGGTTGCCGACGAGTAAAGTCAAATTTGGGCTTACCGACATCTTCATGCCTCCCAGACTCTCCTCTGCTTTCAGCCGCTCCCCTTGACATGGACGTCACCCTGGTCTTCCCCCACCAGCTCTTTGACCCCCACCCGGCCCTGGCGAGGCGGCGGCCGGTGGTGCTGGCGGAAGACCCCCGCTTTTTCATGGAATTCCGCTACCACCGGCGCACTCTGGCCTTCCGGCGGGCCACCCTGAGGGCGTACCGGCAGCGCCTGGAGGCGCGGGGCTACCAGGTGCACCATCTGGAATGTCCCCCCACCCCTGACTCCAAGTGGCTGGGACAGGAGCTGGCCAAGCTGGGCGCCACCGCCGTGGTCACCCTGGACCCTGCCGACACCGAGCTCACCGCCCGCCTGCAGCATCTCGCTACGGCTCTAGGAATACGCCTTACCCTCCTGGACTCCCCCAGTTTTCTCCTCACCGGGGCCGAGGTCAGGGACTATGGCGCCCGCACCCGGCGCCTCTCCCAGACCGCCTTCTACATGGAGCAGCGTCGCCGCCGGGGGATTCTGCTTGACGGGGGCAAGCCGGTGGGCGGCCGCTGGACCTATGACACCTTGAACCGCCGCCGTCTCCCCAAGGGCTTGCCCGTGCCGCCGCTGCCGGAGCTGGCCCCCCACCCGGAGTGGACCGCCGCCCGGGCATGGGTGGAGAGGCGCTTTCCGGACCATCCCGGCGAAACCGGCGGCCCCCGCCTGCCTTTGACCCATGAGGAAGCCCAGACCTGGCTCGGCGATTTTCTCCGTCGGCGCCTCGCCTTCTTTGGCGACTACCAGGATGCCATCTCCCTCACGGAGCCGGTCCTCTTTCATTCCCTCCTCTCGCCCCTGCTGAATGTGGGCTTGCTCACTCCGACCCAGGTCCTGGATGAGGCCCTGGCCTTTGCCCGGGAGCACCCGGTGCCCCTCAATTCCCTGGAGGGCTTCGTGCGCCAGGTCCTGGGCTGGCGGGAGTATGTCCGGGCGGCCTATCTCCTCATCGGCGAGGAGCAAAGGCGAAGCAATTTCTTCGGCCACGAGCGGCCCCTGCCGGCCGCCTTTTACACCGCCGACACCGGTCTGACGCCTCTGGACACGGTGCTCCGGCGGGTCCTGTCCCTGGCGTGGTGCCATCACATCGAGCGCCTCATGGTGCTGGGGAATTTCTTGCTGCTCGCCGGGGTGGCGCCCACCCAGGTCTATCGCTGGTTTATGGAGCTCTTCATCGACGCCTACGATTGGGTCATGGTGCCCAACGTCTTCGGCATGAGCCAGTTCGCCGACGGCGGCCGCATGATGACCAAGCCGTATTTTTCCGGCAGCCATTATCTGTTGCGCCTGAGTGATTTTCCCCCCGGCCCCTGGTGCGAGGTCTGGGATGGCCTGTTTTGGGATTTCGTCGCCGCCCACCGGGACTATCTGGCCCACAATCCCCGCCTGGCCCCCCTGGGGCGCTATCTGGACCGTCTGTCCCCGGCCCGGCGTCAGGCTCTCTCCCAGGCAGCGCAAGCCTGCCGGGAGCGCCTCTGGCCGTGACCGGTAAAGCCGAATTCCATTCTTTCGCCTTTCTGCCCTTGACGTTATGCCAGGAAAAATCTACAAACATACAGTTTAAGACTTGTGCTCTGACACCGCGGCGGGAGAGAGAGCAAATCGTTGCCGCCTCCGCCCTGCCCGCAATCTCCCCTTGGCACTAGACCGGCAAAGGGAGGGAGAGAGCGGGGAGCAGGAGCAGCCGCCAATGACCCTGGCTCCTTCTCCCGGAAGCTCTTCTCATCAAGTCTCGCAATCTTGCGCCTCGGGTAACTTATGCAACCGGTGGACCGACTCGTCGCCCAACGCCTGGAAAAGCTCAAGCAGTTCCGGGAGATGGGCATCGAGCCCTATTACAACCGCTTCAAGCCCAGCCACACCTTGGCCCAGATTTTGAGCGACTTCGGCCATCTGAGCGGTGAGGAGCTGGAGGCCCTGCCCCACACCTTCCGGCTGGCCGGCCGCCTCATGCTCATGCGGGAGTTCGGCAAGGCCGCCTTCTGCCACTTCCAGGACGGCTCCGCCCGCCTGCAGGCCTTCATCCAGAAGCCGGTGGTGGGCGAGGAGCGCTTCCGCCTCTTCCGCCGCCTGGACCTGGGCGATATCGTGGGCTTCGTGGGGACGCTCTTTCGCACCAAGACCGGCGAACTGACCCTGGCGGTCAAGGACTTTGTCCTCCTCACCAAATCCATCCTGCCCCTGCCGGAGAAGTATCACGGCCTCACCGACGTGGAGCGGCGCTACCGTCAGCGCTACCTGGACCTCATCGTCAACCCTGGGGTCTGGCAGGTCTTCATCCAGCGGGCCCGCATCATCCGACTCATTCGCCAGTTTTTGGACGACCGGGGCTTCCTGGAGGTGGAGACCCCCATGATGCAGCCCATCCCTGGGGGGGCCACCGCCCGGCCCTTCGAAACCTACCACCACGCCCTGGATACCAAGCTGTACCTGCGCATCGCCCCGGAGCTTTACCTCAAGCGCCTGCTGGTGGGGGGCTTCGACCGGGTCTATGAGATCAACCGCAACTTCCGCAACGAAGGCCTCTCCACCCTGCACAACCCGGAGTTCACCATGCTGGAGTTCTATCAGGCCTACGCCACCTACGAGGACCTGATGGAGCTCACCGAGGAGATGTTGAGCTACGTGGCCCGGGAGCTCCTGGGCACCTGCCGCCTCATCTACCAGGGCCAGGCCGTGGACCTGACCCCGCCGTGGCGCCGCCTGGACTTGCGCCAGGCCCTCACCGAGGTGGGGGGCATCCCGGCGGAGGTGGTGCGGGACAAGGAGGCCCTCATCAATCGGGCCAAGGCCGAAGGGGTGGTGCTGCGGCCCGGAGAAGGTTACGGCCGGGCCCTCACCAAGCTCTTTGACCTGCATGTGGAGGCCAGGCTCATCCAGCCCACCTTTGTGGTGGGCTACCCCGCCGAGACCTCGCCTCTGGCCCGGCGCAACGACGACGATCCCGAGGTGGTGGACCGCTTCGAGCTTTTCATCGCCGGCCGGGAGATGGCCAACGCCTTCTCGGAGCTGAACGACCCCTTGGATCAGCGGCAGCGCTTTGAGGCCCAGCTGGCCGCCCACCTGGCCGGGGACGAGGAGACCCCCCACGCGGTGGACGAGGACTTCCTCACTGCCCTGGAATACGGCATGCCCCCCGCTGCGGGCGAAGGCATCGGCATTGACCGGCTGGTGATGCTCCTCACCGATTCCCCCTCCATCCGGGATGTGATTCTCTTTCCGCAATTGCGCCCCGAGAGGTGACACCTGTGGGCTTTTTCGAAAACTTTGTGGCCTTCCGGCTGCTCAGGGGGGTGCGGCGCCAGAGAGGCTTCATTTCCCTCTCCACCCTCATCTCCACCCTGGGGGTGGCCGTGGGGGTCATGACCCTCATCATCGTCATCGGGGTGATGACCGGTTTCACTCAGGACCTGAAAAAGAAAATCCTCAGCGTCAATGCCCATGTGCTGGTCCTGAAGCACGGCCAGCCGGTGGACAACTATCAGGAGGTGGCGGCGGAGATCCGCAAGCTTCCGGGGGTGACCCAGGCCGAACCCTTCATCTACACCCAGGTGATGTTTTCCGCCCCGGGCAACATCGCCGGCGGGGTGCTCCGGGCCGTGGATCTGGCCACCATCAAGGCCGGCGGCCCCAAGGGCATTCAGGTGGTGGAGGGCGACTTCACCGCCCTGGCGGAGGGGGGCCCCGACGACCCGCCGCCGGTGGCCATCGGCAATGAGATGTCCAAAAACCTCAACCTGCGCCCCGGCGACTACCTCAACATCATCTCGCCCCTGGGGACCCTCACCCCCATGGGCCGCATGCCTAGGATGAAATCCTTTAAGGTGGCGGCAGTCTTCCATACCGGCATGTACGAATTTGACGCCAGCCTGGTGTATGTCAGCATCCCCCGCCTCCAGACTTTCCTGGGCCTGGGGGACAAGGTCACCGGCCTGGAAGTCCAGGTCAGCGACATCTACCATGCCGACCGCATCGCCCAGCAGATCGCCGACAAGCTGGGGCCGCCGTTTTACACCCGGGACTGGATGCGCATGAACGCCACCCTGTTTTCCGCCCTGAAGCTGGAGAAGGTGGCCATGTTCATCATCCTCACCCTCACCATCCTGGTGGCGGCTTTCGGCATCGCCAGCACCCTGTTCATGATGGTGATGAAGAAGACCAAGGAGATCGCCATCCTCAAATCCATGGGGGCCACCCGGCGGAGCATCATGCAGATCTTCATCGTCAACGGCCTGATCATCGGAGCCATCGGCACCCTCACCGGACTGATCCTGGGTCTGGGGGCCTGCGCCCTGCTCAAGCGCTATGAATTCATCAAGCTCCCCGGCTATGTCTATGGACTTTCCACCCTGCCGGTGCAGGTGCAGGCCGGGGATGTGGCCATGATTGTGGCCGCGGCCCTGGGCATCAGTTTTCTGGCTACCCTCTATCCTTCCTGGCAGGCCTCCCGCCTGGACCCGGTGGAGGCCATCCGCTATGAATAACCCCGGGCACCCGGCCCCAAAAATTTTGACGGCCCCCGGGGAACGTGATAAGGTGGGATACCTGCCGGGAATGTCATGATGAGCATGTCGGGGCAGGAGAGCTCGCGGCCGGTGAAGATCCAGGTCCGGGGGCTGGTGAAGAACTTCATCACCAACGGCAATGTGGTGGAGGTCCTCACCGGCCTGGATCTGGACATTTATGCGGGGGAGACCTTGGCCGTGGTGGGGGCCTCGGGGGTGGGGAAATCCACCCTGCTGCATATCCTGGGCACTCTGGAGCGGCCCACCGCCGGGAGCCTCCTCTGGGACGGACTGGAGGTCTTCCGATTGGATGACACCGCCTTGGCCGCCTTCCGCAACCGCAAGGTGGGCTTTGTCTTCCAGTTCCATCATCTCCTGCCGGAATTCGATGCCTTGGAAAACACCATGATGCCGGCCCTCATCGCCCGGCTGCCCCGGAGGGAGGCCCAGGAGCTGGCCGAGGAGATCCTGGCGCAGGTGGGCCTCAAAGACCGCCTGCGCCACCGGGTCTCCACCCTTTCCGGGGGCGAGCAGCAGCGGGTGGCGGTGGCCCGGGCCCTGGTGCTCAAGCCCGAGGTCCTTCTGGCCGACGAACCCACCGGCAACCTGGATCCGAAAAACGCCCATCAGGTCCAGGAGCTCCTCCTGAACCTGAATCGCACCCGGGGCCTGACCTCGGTGATCGTGACCCACAACTTTGAGCTGGCCCGGGAGCTGGACCGGGAGATCACCCTGAAAGACGGCAAGGCCGAAATCCTCAGGGGAGGCTGACTTACGTGGCGCGGCGACCCCTTTTCCCAATGGTGCTGGTGGTCCTGCTGGCTCTCACGGCCCCCGGGTGGGCCCAGGATCAGGATATCGTCATCAAAAAAGTGGCGGTGCTGCCTTTCCCGGTGTTGGCCAAGGAGCCTCAGGAGATGTGGGGCCGCAAGGTGCGGGAGGAATTCCAGGAGCGCCTCAAGGCCGAAGGTATGACCGTCCTTTCGCCGGAAGAGGTGGACAAGGCGGTGCCCCGGCCGGCGGACATCCTGCCTGATCCCGCGGCCCGGGAGGCGGGGCAGAAGCTGGGCGCGGATGTGGTGGTCTCCGGCCGGCTGCTGCTGGTGGGGGACCTGTTGACCGTGGAGGCCCGTATCGTGGATGTGAGCGGCCGCACCCCCCCGGCCACCCTGAAGGCGGAGGGGCCAGGTTTGCGGGCCCTCACCGGCGCCAGCCGCCAACTGGCTCAGGATACCGCCCAGAAGATCGTGGGCCGGGAGAAGATCGCCCGCATCGAGGTGAAGGGCAACCGCCGCATCGAAAAGGACGCGGTCCTGGGAGTGATGCAGACCCGGGAAGGCGACATCCTCGCCCCGGCCCGCCTGCGGGAGGACCTCAAGGCCATTTACAAGTTGGGCTATTTCACCACCGTCAAGCTGGACGTCAGTGACACCCCCGCCGGCCGGGTGCTGACGGTGCTGGTGGAGGAAAAGCCCGCCATCCGGGAGATCCGGGTGCAGGGCAACCGCAAGCTGAAGCAGAAAAAGATCCTGGAGGTGGTGGATTTAAAGCCTTTCAGCATCGCCTCGGAGGCCGCCATCCGGGAGAGCGTGAACAAAATCCTCAAGTTATATAGCGACGAGGGCTTCGCCGAGGCCACGGTGGACTACCGCCTGGATCAGGTCACCCCCACGGAGGTGACCCTCACCTTCCTGGTAAACGAAGGGGGCAAGGTCTTTGTCAAACAGATCAAGTTTGAAGGCAACACCGCCATCAAGTCCAAAGACCTGAAAAAGGTCATGGAGACCAAGGAAAAGAGCCTCCTCACCTTCATTACCGGGGCCGGCAAACTGAACAAGGAGATCCTGGAGCGGGATGTGGAAAAGATCACCGCGGCCTACTACAACAAAGGCTACATCAAGGCCAAGGTGGGGGAGCCGAAAATCGACATCAAGGGCGGCAACATCTACATCACCATCCCCATCCAGGAAGGCCCTCAATATCAGATGGGCCAGGTGGACATCCAGGGGGATCTCCTGGAGGATAAGGACAAACTCCTCAAACTCCTGGGGATTCGCAAAAGCAAGATTTACAGCCGGGAAATCATCCAGAACGACATCACCACCTTGAGCGATTTCTATGCCGACCAGGGCTATGCCAACGCCGACATCACCCCGCTCATCAAGGAGGATGATGAAGCCCGGCGGGTGGACCTGGTCTTCGACATCCGCAAAGGCGAAAAGGTCTTTTTCGAGCGCATCGAGGTGACGGGCAACGTCAAGACCCGGGACAAGGTCATCCGCCGGGAGCTCCGGGTTTATGAGCAGGAGCAGTTCTCCGCCACCAAGCTCAAGGAGAGTGTGCGCAACCTCAGGCGCCTGGAGTACTTTGAGGACGTCAATTTCAGCACCTCCCCGGGGAGTGCCCCGGACCGCATCAACCTGAAGATCTCCGTGAAAGAACGGCCCACCGGCACCTTCGGGGTGGGCATGGGCTACAGCACCCAGGACCGCCTGGTGGGCATGGTGGAGATCAGCCAGGCCAACCTCTTCGGCCGGGGCCAGCAGCTCAAGGTGCAAGGCATCATCGGCGCCATTTCCACCCGGGCCCGCCTGAGCTTCACTGAGCCGTATTTCATGGACCGGCCCCTGGCGGTGGGTTTCGATGTCTACAACTGGGAACGGGAATTCGATGAGTACACCCGGCGCAGCATTGGCGGTTCGCTGCGGCTCTCTCACCCCCTGCGCTGGAAGTACACCAGGATTTACGGCTCCTACCGCTTTGAAAACGTCAAGATCTCCGATCTGTCTCCCCTTGCTTCCCCCATTCTCAAGGAGGCCGCCGAGATCCGGAACACCAGCGCCGTCTCCCTGATGCTGCGGCGGGATTCCCGGGACGCCATCTTTACTCCCACCCGGGGCTCCGACAACAGCATCGCCATTGAAATGGCCGGACTGGGAGGCGATACCGCCTACATGCGCTACATCCTGGAATCCGGCTGGTATATCCCCTTATGGTGGGGCCATGTGGGGGTGTTCCATTTCCGGGGCGGTTACATGAACGTTCTGAGCTGGGGCGCCTTGCCGGCTTATGAAAAGTTCTACCTGGGCGGCATCGACAGCATCCGGGGCTTCACCTTCGCCGACATCAGCCCCCGGGATCCGGTGACCGGCCAGCGGGTGGGCGGCAACAAGTTCCTGCAGTTTAATCTGGAATACCGTTTCCCCATGCCGGTGCTGAAGAAATACGGCATCACCGGGGTCACCTTCTTCGATGCCGGCAATGTCTACGGCACTTACCCCACGCCGCCTTTCCTGCGCACCAGCGTGGGCGCCGGCATTCGCTGGTACTCACCCCTGGGACCGCTCCGCATCGAGTGGGGTTATAATATCTCCCCCAAACCCTGGGAGCGCCAGAGCAACTGGGAATTCACCATGGGCGGCACCTTCTGAGGACCCAGCCGCCACTGATCTTACCCCCGGATTCCGATCCGGACTACTCGTGGCGTAAAAACTCTAAGGAGGAAGTACATGTACGCATGGTGCATCGTGCTGGCAGCCGCAGCGCTGCTGGCCTTCTCCCCGGCCGGGGCCGCGGCCCAGGTGAAGATCGGGGTGGTGGATGTCAACGACATCATCGGCAAGTCTCCCGAAGGCAAACGCATCCAGGACACCCTGAAGCGCAAGATGGAAGAGATGGGGCGGCCCCTGGAGCAGCGGCGGCAGGAGCTGGCCAAACAGATTGAAGAATTTGAAAAGCAAAAGGGGGTCATGAAAGAGGACGCCCGCAAGCGCAAGGAAGAAGAGCTCCAGAAAAAGGCCAGCGACCTGCAGAAATCCGCCCAGGAAGCCGACAAGGCCCTGGCCAAGCTCCAGGAACAGGAATTGGGTCCCCTGATGAAAAAACTGGAAGCCGCGGTGGAGGCGGTGGCCAACGAGGAGAAGCTGGACCTGGTGCTCCCCAAGGCCGGCATCTTCGTGCGCAACAAAAACCTGGACATCACTGAAAAGGTCCGGGCCCGGTTCAAATAAGGCAGTCCGAGATTAAAATCCTGAGTCGTGGAATCGGGGCGGTCGGTTGTCGGCCGCTCCCGCTTTCTCGCGCCGGACCGAGCCCATCCATGGAATACACGCTGGCGGAACTGGCCGCCCGCCTGGGCGGGGAGCTCAGGGGGCCTGCGGACCTGAAGGTCTCCGGAATCGCGGCCGTGGACCAGGCCACCCCCCGGGATCTGAGCTTCATCGCCCAGAAGCGGTATCTCAAAAAGGTCCCTGCCAGCCAGGCGGCGGCCTTCCTCGTCTCCCCGGAGTGGGCCGATCTGGGACGGCCCTGCATCGTGGTGCCCCAGCCCTATCTGGCCTATGCCCGGGCCGCGGCCCTCTTTGCCCCCCCGCCCTGGCGTTGGCCGGGGGTGAGCGAGCAGGCCTATCTGGGCGAGGGCGTCCACCTGGGGGCGGAGGTCTCCGTGGCCCCCTTTGCCTTCATCGGCGACGGCTGCCGCCTGGGCGACCGGGTGACCATCGGCCCCGGGTGCGTCCTGGGCCGGGAGGTGGAGATCGGCCCCGACAGTTATCTCCACCCTCGGGTCACCGTCCTGGACCGCTGCCGCGTGGGGGCCCGGGTCATCATTCACAGCGGCGCGGTCATCGGCGCCGACGGCTTCGGCTACGTCCCCACCCCCCAGGGCCACGAAAAGATCCCCCAGCTGGGGATTGTGGTCATCGAAGACGACGTGGAGATCGGCGCCAACACCACCATTGACCGGGCCGCCCTGGGCGAGACCCGCATCGGCCGGGGCACCAAGATCGACAACCTGGTGCAGGTGGCCCACAACGTGGTGGTGGGGGAGCACTCCATCCTGGTGGCCCAGGTGGGCATCGCCGGCTCCGCCAAGCTGGGGAAACGGGTGGTTCTGGGCGGCCAGGCTGCGGTGGTGGGCCATCTGGAGGTGGGGGACGGCGTCCAGGTGGGGGGCAAAAGCGCCCTCACCCACTCCGTGGGCCCCGGCCAGGTGATGCTTGGTTCCCCGGCCCGGCCCTACAAGGAGTTCCTGGCCATGCACGGCGTCATGGTCAAGCTGCCGGACCTCTACAAGCGATTGAAGAAACTGGAGCACCAGGTGGCCGCCCTGACCGGCGGCACGCCTCCTGAGACGGAGTCATGAGCGCACCCACGTCCCTGGACCTGGCCGACATCAAACGCCTGCTGCCGCACCGTTATCCCTTCCTCCTGGTGGACCGCATCCTGGAGCTGGAGATCGGCAAACGGGTGGTGGGCCTGAAAAACGTCACCTTAAACGAACCCTTTTTCCCCGGCCACTTCCCCAACAACCCGGTCATGCCGGGAGTGCTCATCATCGAAGCCATGGCCCAGGTGGGGGGGATCCTGGCCCTGCTGTCCACCCCGGATCTCCAGGAGGAGCCCGCCATCTACCTCATGGGGGTGGACAAGATGCGCTTCCGCAAACCGGTCATCCCCGGGGATCAGCTGATCATGGAGCTCACCACCATCCGGGGCGGCCGGAAGTTCTACAAAATGGCGGGCAAGGCCTTCGTCAATCAGACCCTGGTGGCGGAAGGGGAGCTCATGGCCGCCGTGGGCAGCGAAGGGGGGTGAGGATGGCCCGCATTCACCCCACCGCCATCGTGGACCCCGCGGCGGAGCTGGGTCCCGGGGTCACGGTGGGCCCGTACAGCATCATCGCCGGCCAGGTGACCATCGGCGCCGACACCGAGATCGGCCCCCACGTGGTCATCAAGGAATTCACCACCATCGGGGCCCGCTGCCGCATCTTCCAGTTCGCCTCGGTGGGGGAGATCCCCCAGGATCTGAAGTTTCAGGGCGAGCGCACTGAGCTCATCATCGGGGATGACAACACCATCCGGGAGTATGCCACCCTGCACCGGGGCACCGGCGCCGGCGGCGGTGTCACCCGGGTGGGCCACGGCAACCTTTTCATGGCCTACACCCACGTGGCCCACGACTGCATCATCGGCAACGGCGTCATCATGTCCAACGCCGCCACCCTGGCGGGCCACATCCTGGTGGAGGACCGGGCCATCATCAGCGGTCTGGCCGCCATCCATCAGTTCTGCCGCATCGGCCGCCACTCCTTTGTGGGGGGCGCCTCCGCAGTGGCCCGGGATGTGCCGCCCTACAGCCTGGTGTACGGCAACCGGGCCAAGCTCATGGGCCTCAACCTGGTGGGCCTCAAGCGGGCCGGCTTCAGCGACACCACCATCCAGGCCCTGCGCCAGGCCTTTGAGCTCCTCTTCCTCTCTCCCACGGGCACCCTGAAGGAGGCGGTGGCCAAGGTCCGGGAGGAGTGGGGCCACGTCCCGGAAGTGCAGCACCTCCTCACCTTCGTGGAGACCTCCGAGCGAGGCATCACCCCTGCCAATGGCCGGGAAAATCGGACTCATCGCGGGTAGCGGCCAGTTCCCCTTCCTCTGTGCCCGGGCCGCCCGGAGCCGGGGCCTCAGGGTCATCGCCGTGGCCCACCGGCAGGAGACTGACCCCGCCCTGGCGGAGCTGGTGGATGAGCTGCACTGGGTGTACGTGGGGCAGTTGGGGAAGATCATCCGCATCTTCAAGGCCGCCGGAGTCACCCAGGCCCTGATGGCCGGGGCGGTGAACCGGGGCCGGCTCTTTCGCCATTTCCGGCCGGATCTGCGGGCCTTGAGCGTGCTCCGGCGGGTGGGGCCGGGAAGGGATGACCAGCTCCTCCGGGCCGTGGCCGACGAAATGGAGCGGGAAGGGATCACCATCGAGCCCGCCACCCTCTTTCAGGAGGAGCTCCTGGCCCCGGCAGGGCCCCTCACCCGGCACCGGCCCAACCGCCGGCAGCAGGCGGACATCGCCTTCGGCTACCAGATGGCCAAGGAGATCGGCCGTCTGGACCTGGGGCAGTGCGTGGTGGTGCGCAATCAGGTGGTCACTGCGGTGGAGGCGGTGGAGGGCACCGACGAGGCCATCCGGCGGGGAGGCCGCCTGGCCGGCCCCGGCGCGGTGGTGGTGAAGGTGGCCAAACCTCAGCAGGATCTGCGCTTCGACCAGCCGGCGGTGGGGCTGGCCACCATCGCCACCATGGCCGAGGTGGGGGCCCGGGTGCTGGCCATCGAAGCGGGCACCACCATCATCTTCGACCGGGAGGAGATGCTGAGGCGGGCCGACCGGGAGGGGATCGCGGTGTGGGGCATCGCCGCCCCCGCCCCCGAACAGCCCGGCAAGGGTGAGGCCCCCGTCTAAGACAGAATCCTCATGGCCTGCTGACCCAGATCCAGCCGGAGCGCCAGACTATCTTTGGACCCCTGCCAATTTGACCACAGCGCCCCGGCCTCCCACGGATGACGGGCAGGCCCCGCAAAAAGTCCCCCGCCCCGCCCATCCTTTATTCTTTCTCCACCCCGTTGCCGTCCAGGAAGGGTCCTGGGTTAAACCGGCTACTGCACCAGGGACGGGGAGCCGGCCACCAGCCCGTAGTAGGAGGGACCACCGGGCTGGGTTCCGGGGGCGATGTAGTAATTCAGGGTCTCAGCCTCGATGCGTTTGTCCCCGCCCTGGGCATCCACCAAAGTGAGGCGGATGGCGGCAAAGCCCAGCACCTCAGCCCACCCGGTGTGGGCATCCGCCGGGATCACCGGCACCATCACGTCCCAGGTGCCTCCCCTGGCCTGTAGGGCTTTCCCCAGGCTCTTGAGGGTGGCGTCATCCACCCCCTCCTTGGGCTTGATGAAGTCCCCCACCTTCAGGGGCGGGCTCTCCAGCTTATCCTCAATAATGTCCCGGAGGAGGGAGGAGGCGGGGTTCTGCCAGAAAAAGGTGTGCCAGCAGCCGTCATCCCCGGGGGTGGGGCTGAGGTGGATGACCAGCTTCTGGCCCACCGAGGGGAGCTTGTCGTTATCCACCGCCAGGGGCAGGGTCTTGGTGCCCGGCGGCACCTGGCCCACGGCGCCGCTCAGGGCGATGGCCCGGGCCGTCAGGGTGACGCTGGAGGAGCCGGTGATAATGCCGCCCACATAGAGGGACACCGGCTTGGTGGCCACCGCCTGCACCGCATTGACGGTGAGCGGGTTGCCGCACCCGGTCTCGGTAAACACCTTGGTGGTGAGGTCGTAATAGCCCACCTGGATGCTGAGGTTGCCTCCGGGGAGGGGATTGGCATCCGTGGGGTTGGAGGTGCCCAGGGACTGTGCGGCATTGACGGCCCGGGTGCAATCCAGGGAGATGGGCATCAACTTGCTGGCGCTGGTCCCCGGAAGGAAGAGCCGCTGGGCCCCGGCCAGGGCGGCGGCGTCCGCGGCCCGTTGCAATTCACTTTTCACCATGTAGAGATGGCCCAGATCGACGGTGATGGCCAGGATGCCGATGGCCGCCGCCAGGGCAAAACCCATGAGGGGCAGCCCCACTCCTCGCTCCTCCCGCCAGAAACTCACGTGTCTCATAGGCTCTCTCCTGCTTATTTGCCGCCCCAAGCGCTGCCTGGCCTACGGAGACGGCGGCACGCTGACATGCCACTCCGCCGCCATCACGGTGCGGGCCTGGAGGAAAAAGGTCTGGTCCCCGGGCTGTTGGCTGTAGCCGAAAAACGATCGGAAGTTGGGGAGCAGCATCATCCGGTAAGGAATCTGCTGCAGGGCGATGGTCACCAGGGTGCCGGAGGTGGTGTATTGCCAGGTGTAGCTGAACTGGCTGTTGCTCAGCACCAGGAGCTGGCCGCTGGCGTCTTTGATGCGGTGCTGGGTGAGGTAGTTCTGGACAATCTGGCGCACTTCGCTGATGGTCTTGGCGGGCCGCACGGTGGTGCCGTTATCCACCGCCTTGATGGCGGCCCGGGCCCCTTCCCGGGTGGCGTTGGTGAGCGCCTGTTTCTCCCAGAAGAGCATCCCCAGGTCCAGGGCCCCTCCCAGGATGAGGAGCAGGAGGGGCAGGATGAGGGCCAGCTCCAGGGTGACGTTGCCGGTTTCCCGGGGCCGGCGATGTGCGATCACCAGCGAATGGTTCATCTCCTCCTCCAGCCCGCGATCTGCCACCGGTGGGTAAATCAGTGGAGCTGCCGGCCTGGGTCCTCGCCATGGCCTGCAATGAGCCTCTCAGCCGATGGTCGGCAGCCAGGGTCCATCTTTTTTATCGGCCAAAGACGCAGAAAACTTTAATGGCGGGATTTTGCAGGGAGGAAATATTCGGCCTTCACAAGCAGGGCGCCGGCACTTTGGCTTCCGCCCATTCCCGGGACTTTGATGGGCACCTTCCCGGTTCAGGCAGGACCGGGACCGCCGGCTAGAAGGGGGAAGGAGAGACCAAGTTTCCCTCCTTCCCCCCATCAAACCTAGTCGCTTATCTGCTCTGGCTCACCTTGACATTCACCCCGGCCACGGAGATGGTGGCGTTGCGGGTCCGACGGGTAAGATTCGGCGAGACATTAAACAGCACTGTGCCGCTCCCGGTCACATACCCGGTGGGCGAGGTGATGGTGATCCAGGAGGCGCTGGTGGTGGGCTTCCAGGAGCTGCAGCCGCTGGCGGCGGAAGCAGTGACGGTGATCTTATAGCCGGTGCCGCCGGTGCGGGGGACGCTAAAGCTCGTGGGGCTGACGCTGTAGGTGCAGCTGGGCGGCGGCGGACTGGGACTGGCGGCCTGGTAGGCGATGGTGTAATACCCGAACTCGCAGCCCTTGGGGGTGGCGCTGTTGGGCGCCAGCTGGTCATAGCCGATCCAGAAATAGCCGCTCATGCCCCAGCCGGTGCCCCAACTATTTTTGGCCAGAAAGGCCTGCTGGACGTCGTCATAGCCCACCAGTAAAATGGCGTGGCCGCCCTGGTAAGTGCCGGAGGTGTAGTGGTAGACCCCGCTTTTGTAGTAGTAAAAATCTGAGTAGACGTCCATGGTGGTGACCAATGGCCCATAAGTGTACAGGGCGTTTTTCAGGGCCTCCACCGTGGGCGAGGTGGCGCAGACATAGGCCCAGGCGTCGATGTCATAGGTGCTGGTGAAGACGGTGCTGCAGGCGCTGCTGCAGGTGCCGTTGGTGGCGGTATAGGGGTAGCAGGACTCCAGCGGCAGGCCGGTATCCCGGATGTAGTTTGAGGCTGAGCCGATATAGCCGCCGGCGCAGGAGCCCGCCCCGGAGCAGGAGACCAGCACCTGCTCCGACAGGTCAAGATTTACTCCCGGAGTATTTTGGAGCCGGAGCTGATAGGACTCCAGGGCCCCAGCGGTGGCAAAGGCCCAGCAACTGCCGCAGTTTCCCTGATTGCGCACCGGCGTGACCCAGTTGCCGTTGTTGTTGCGCCAATCCAGGGCGGTGGGGAGCCCGGTCAGGGGTTCCTGGACGGCGGTGAGCAGCTCTTCGCCATCCGGCTCATGCTTCTTGATCAGCCCCACCAAGGCCCGGCGCTTTTCCTTGGGGAGACGGGAGATGGGGTTCTCCCCGGCCTGCCAGCGACCCCCCCGGGCTTTGATGGCCGCCTGGATGTCCGCCAGCTCATCCGCCCATGCAGGCATCCCGAAAAAGAGGATCGCCAGGGCCAGAGCCACGCCGGTAAACCGGTGCAACTTTATCCGATGCTCCTTCATGAGATTCGCTCCTTTTCTTCCCAAGACTGGGACGATCGCCAGCCGGGGAGCCCCGCCTCCTGGCAGTGGCCTTTCCCGCCAGGTGCAGGCGCCTGCCTCATTCCCTCTATCGGCGACAAAAGGTAAGGGGATTATTTTTGCCCTTTTTCCAGAGGGCCTGGCCTTATCCGTCCCGGCGAGACTCAGACCCGCTCAAACAACGGCCGGCCCAACAGCCCCGTGGGCCGGAAAATCAACAGCACCAAAAGCAGGGAAAAGGCGACGAAATCCCGATAGGTGGAGGAGGGCAGGATGACCGGAGTGAAGATCTCCACCAGCCCGAGAATGAACCCCCCCAGCATGGCCCCCCGGATATTGCCGATCCCCCCCACCACCGCGGCGATGAAGGCCCACCAGCCGATGCGGATGCCCATGTAAGGGTCCAGCACCGGATAGGCCAGCCCATACATCAGGCCCCCGGCGGCGGCGATGGCGGAGCCCAGGGCAAAAGTGAGGGAGATGACCCGGTCCGCCGGCACCCCCATCAAGGGCACCAAGACCCGGTTGTAAGAGATGGCCCGCATGGCCATGCCCAACAGGGTACGGCGCACCAGAAGATCCAACATGACCATGATGGCCGCCGCCAGGAGGATGATGAGGAGCTGCAAGGGGGTCACCGCCAGCCCCCCCAAAGGCAGCACGGTGGCGGGAATGAGGGCGGGGAACTGCCGCGGTTCCGGCCCCAGCATGGCCAGGGTGAAGTTCTCCAAAAACAGCCCCACCCCCAGGGCAGTGATCACCGCGGACACCCGGGGCGCTCCCCGCAGCGGCCGGTAAGCCAACCGCTCGATGAGCACCCCCAAAAGCGCCGTCAGGGTCATGCTAAAGGTAAGAGCGCCAAGAAACACCATAAGCGGCGGCAACTTGTACGGCAACCCCAGGAGAAACAGCGCCCCGGCCAGGCTGAGATACGCCCCCACCATGAAGATGTCCCCATGGGCGAAATTGATCATGGTGAGGATGCCATACACCATGGTGTAACCCAGGGCAATGAGGGCATAGACGCTCCCCAACTGCACCGCATTCAAAACATGCTGCCCCAGGGTCTCGATCATGGCGGATGAGCGTGGGGGAGGGGGCTAAGGGCCGCAGGCCCTTACCCCCTCCCCCAGCCCCCCACCCCCAATCCCATAAAGGGTGGGGAGGGGGGTGCGGGGGGAGGGCAGGGAGCGGTGCTCCCTGGCCCTCCCCCCGGGTTTATTTACGGTGCCACGCTGGCGTGGTAGGTGAATTTGCCGCTCTTTATCTGGAGGATGACGGCGCTCTTGATGGGGTCGCCGGTGCCTTTGAAGCTCATCTTGCCGGTGACGCCTTCAAACTCCCGGATGGAGGCCAGGGCGTCCCTCAGTTTCTGGCGGTCCGGGGTCCCGGCCTGGGCCAGGGCTGCCAGGATCAGGCTGCCGGCGTCGTAGGTGAGGGCGGCCACGTCATCCGGGGTCTTGCCGTAGCGTTCCTGGTAGTCCCGGATGAATTTTCTGGCCTTTTCCGTGGCGATGTCGGGGGCATAGTGGGTGCTGAAGAAGCTGCCTTCCAGGTCCGGGCCCCCCAGCTTCAGGAGTTCCTCGCTCCCCCAGGAATCCGAGCCGATGATGGGGCAGGTGAGTCCCAGGCGCCGGGCCTGCTGCACCTGCAGGGGCACTTCGTTGTAGTAGTTGGGGAGGAAGAGCACCTGGGGGGTGGCGCCCTTAATCTTGGTGAGCTGGGAGGAGAAATCCATATCCCCTTTGGTGTAGGATTCAAAGGCCACCACCTTGCCCCCGGATTCTTCAAAGAACTTTTTGAAGAATTCGGCGATGCCCTTGTTGTATTCCGAGGCCACATCATAGAGCACTGCGGCGGTGTCCGCCTTCAGGTTCTCCCGGGCGAACTTGGCCATTACCTGACCCTGAAAATCGTCGATGAAGCAGGCCCGGAAGACGTATTTCTTGCCTTCGGTGGTCTTGGGGTTGGTGGACCAGGGGGAGACCATGGGGGTTTGGGCATCCTCGCAGATCCGGGCTGCGGGGATGGCGTTCCCCGAGGCGTTGGGGCCGATGACCGCCACCACCCCGTTTTGGGTGATGAGCTTCTGGGCCGCTGCGGCGGCGGATTCGGCTTTATCTTCGTTGTCCTCGATGAAAAGTTTGAGAGTGTAGGCCTTGTCACCCAGTTTGACCCCGCCCATCTGGTTGACCTGGGCGGCCAGAAGTTCCGCGGCGTTCTTGCAGGAGGCCCCCACCGCCGGCTTGCTGCCGGTGAGTTCGGCGTTGACTCCCAGGCGCACTTCGTTGGCCTCCGGCCGGCCGCACCCTGATAAGGCCGCCAGGCAGCAGAGGACTGCCACGATCCCCGCACACCACTCCAAGCGTTTCATCCCCGTGGTTCTCCGGCCAATTAGAATCTTAATTTATATTGGTATATTAGGCGCACCATAGCAGAAAGCCGGCTTCAGGGTCAATCCGAAATGTGTCCTGCCCTCCTTTGTCTCTTCCGCCCGGGGTCGTTCTCTGCCACAATCGGGGTGCACTGTTCTGCCAGAAAGGAGCCTGGGATGCTTCAGGACAAAGCGGCCATTCTGCGGCGGATTTATCTCTTTTCCGGCCTTTCGGAAGAGGACCTGGCGGCGGTGGCCAAGCTGGCCCTTTCCCGGGATTTTTCCAAGGAGGCCATCATCTTCTGGGAGGGCCGGGAGGCCGCCGGCTTTTTCATCCTCCTGGAGGGCCAGGTGAAACTGGTGAAGAGCTCCCCGGACGGCAAGGAGTACATCCTGCGCCTGGTGGGGCCGGGGGAGACCTTCGGTGAGGCCGCGGTGCTGGCCGAGGATGTCTATCCGGCCACCGCAGTGGCCTTGAGTGACTGCCGCACCCTGTTTTTTCCCAAAGGCCCCTTTCTGGCCCTGCTCACCGCCTCCCCCCGCCTGGCCCGGAACATGCTGGCCACCATGAGCCGCCTCCTCTACCACCTCACGAGACAGTTGGAGGATCTGTCTTTAAAAGAGGTCTCCGCCCGTCTGGCCCGCTTTATTTTGGACCAATGTCTGAGTATCCACGGGCAGGTGGCTCCGGGCCTGGTGATCGAACTGAATATTTCTAAAACTCATCTGGCTTCCTATCTGGGAACCATTAGCGAAACTCTCTCCCGCACCCTGGCCCGCTTCAAGGCGCTGGGGGTCATCAGCGAAGAAAAGGGGCGCATCACCATCAAGGAACCTCAACTGCTGGAGAACATCGCCCGGGGGATCAAGGTATGACATATAAGGCGCCTGGGTGAAAAATAAAAATGATAATAATCAAAAAATTGTCTTGACAGAAATAGATGTCCGTCATTATAAAAACTAAAGAAACGGTTGTGGATGTACCAGCTGATCCGGTTTTCTAAACCACGGAAAGGATTAACACCCCATGGCGACGGAAATCCTTAAATTAACGGCTCAGATTGTTATCTCCCACGCCTCCATGAGTGAACTCACTCCTAAGGAATTGGTGGAGGAAATCCGGGACGTTTACCACCTCCTCAGCTCCTTAGAGGCCGGGGCTCCGGCGGAAGTGGCGCCGGTGGAGAAACCGGCCATGCCGGAGGAAATCAAAAAACCTCCCATCCCCCTGGAGGATATCGTCCAGGAGAAGTTTGTCGTCTGCCTGGAATGCGGCAAGCGGATGCGCACCCTCAAGGCCCATATCCGCAAGGCCCATGGACTCACGCCTCAGGAATACTTCCGGCGTTACGGCCTGGACCCCAAAAAATACCCCTTGGTCTGCCGGGAGTATTCGGAACAGCGCCGGGTGCTGGCCAAAGAGAAGGGTCTGGGCGAAAAGGGCGCGGCCCGGCGAAAAGCCACCGCGTAATCCTGGCAGCACAGGGGGACAGATCCCCGGTGCGGGGATGACGCCGCCGGGGGGGAAGAGGGGCTTGCCCGGGCAGTCCCTCTTCTCTTTTCCCGGCCCGTTCCTTTCCCGCTGCGCCGCCCCTAGGAGGGCCGATGCCACCGGTGCCTTTGGAACCTGCCACCCGACGCCGCCTCCTTAGGGCCGCTGCGGCTGTGCTGGAAAAAGCCTACGCTCCTTATTCCGGCATCCGGGTGGGTGCGGCGGTGCTCACCGACCAGGGGCGGATCTTCTCCGGCGCCAACCTGGAGAACGCCTCCTATGGCCTCACCCTGTGTGCTGAACGGGTAGCAGTGGCCCGGGCTGCCGCCACGGTGGGGGGAGAAAACCTGCGTCTTAAGGCCGTGGCCGTGGCCAGCGACCGGCCGGGGCCCTTTCCCCCCTGCGGCGCCTGCCGCCAGGTGCTGGCGGAATTCGGGCCGCAGACCCTCATCCTCTACCCGGGGGAGGCGGGCCTGGAAGAGAGGCCGCTGGCCGACCTCCTGCCCCAAAGCTTTGGCCTCCAGCCCCCCCGAACTCCCTAGCTCCAAAGACGGGAATTTTCCTTCCCTGCCTTGCAGCTTCGCCGCCCGCACTTTAACTTAGAAGGCAAAGGCTGCCTGCGGAGTCCGGCATCGACGGGGGAATTATTCTCCCCACCTTATCAGGGCGTCCCCGGGGAGATATAATGGAAAATCATGGCCAGGAATGGGGCCAGGGGAGCAGAGCCCCAGGGGCAAGGGTGTCTCCTCCCTCACCCCGAAGGCAGTGCCAGGCCCACCCGGGGAAACCCGTCGCCGGAGTTGCTAAGGTGATTTGCGCATCTCACAGAGGAGGCGGACATGGGCTACACACTGATGGGTTTGAAAAACAAGATCGAGGAGATGTACCCGGAAATCGTCCGGCACGGCATCGTCTGCAGCGTCACCTTTGACGAGGCCAAAAACGCCTACATCGTGCATTTCAAAAAGGATCATCACGAACTGACCACTCATCTGGAGAAGGCCGACGCCGATGCCTGCATGGAAGGCCAAAAGTGCGTCTACCTGGGGGTGCAGATCGGCCAGTTCATCAAGAATTTCGAGGCCTAGGAGACTTCACGTCTTCACTTTCCAGAGGGAAAGGTAAAGAGAGCCATGGCCGGGAAATACGCGCTGTTCGCCTTCAACGGCGAAGCCATGTGTTTTGTGCATGTGCTCCTCAATGCCCTGGACCTAGCGGCCCGGGGCCATGAGGTGCAGATCGTGGTGGAGGGGGCCGCCTGCGGGCTGGTGCCGAAATTCACGGAAGCTGGCAGTCCGCTGGCCCCGCTTTGGAGCCAGGCCCGGGACAAGGGCCTGGTGGCCGGGGTCTGCCGGGCCTGCGCCGCCAAGCTGGGGACGCTCACGGCCGCCGAAGCCCAGGGGCTGCCCCTGCTGGCCGATATGCAGGGCCACGCCGGCATGGGCGCCTTCATCGACCGGGGCTTCACCATCATCACCTTCTGAGGGCGTCAGCCCAGGAGGGGATTGACGGAAAAGGAAGCTCCTGTCAGCCCCCTCCGGGCGCCGAGGAGGTTTGGTATCCATGTGGTTTTCACGCCCACCCAGCCTGCCGCGGGTGGAAAAATTCCGCCAACGCCGCCGCCGGGCCCGCTGGCTGGGGGCCATTCTCTATGGCCTCATCCTGGCCGGCCTCCTGGGCGGGGTCGGGGTCGGGGTCTACATTTATTATTTCCACCTCCAGGATCTGCCGGACATCTCCTCCATCAAGGAGTACCGCCCGCCGGTGATAACCCGCATCTACGCCCGGGATGGACGCCAGATGGGGGAGTTTTATGCCGAAAGGCGCATTGAGGTGCCCTACAGCCGCCTGCCGCGGCACCTCATCCTGGCCTTTGTGGCCGCGGAGGACGCCCGTTTCTTCGAGCATCCCGGGGTGGACATCTTCGGTATTGTCCGGGCCTTCTTCCGCAACCTGGAGGCGGGCGAGATCGTTCAGGGGGGGAGCACCATCACCCAGCAGCTGGTGAAGCGCATCCTTTTGACCTCCGAGAAGAGCTTCGGCCGCAAGATCAAGGAAGCGGTGCTGGCCTACCGCATCGACAACTACCTCAGCAAAGAGGAGATCCTGGAGCTCTACCTCAACCAGATCTTTTTGGGGCACGGCGCCTACGGAGTGGAGGCCGCCGCCCAGGAATACTTCTCCAAGCATGTGGAGGACCTCACCCTGGCCGAGGCCGCCCTTCTGGCGGGCATCCCCAAGGCCCCCAGCCGCTATTCCCCTTACATGAACCCCCGCCACGCCAAGGAGCGCCAGGCCTACGTGCTGAAGCGCATGGCCGAGGTGGGTTTCATCAGTCAGGCGGAAGCCCAGGCGGCCCTGCGCCAGGAGATCAAGCTCAAACCCCACCGGCCGGGCTGGATCAAGGAGTGCGGCTATTTCACCGAGCATGTCCGGGGACTTCTGGAGGAGCGCTTCGGCCGCGACCGGGTCCTGAACCTGGGCCTTAAGGTCTATACCACCGCCGATGTGGACCTGCACCGGATCGGCCAGCAGGCCATCCGGGAGGGCATTGACGGCCTGGTGCGCCGCAACGGCTACCGGGGGCCCTTGCGCCACGTCCAGGGCAAGGAGCGCCTGGCCTATCAGCAGCGCCTGGAGCGCTATTACCAGAAATACCCCCCCAGGAAAGGGCAGTTGGTCAACGCTTTGGTGACCCACCAGGACCGCAAGACCGGTCAGGTGCACCTGAAGCTGGGAAATTATGCCGCCGTGCTGGTGCGCCCGGATGGCCGCTCCCCCTCCTCCGGCTTCCGGCCCGGGGATGTGGTGGCGGTGCGCCTCCTGGAAGAGGACAAGGCGCGCAAGCTCTGGCGGGCGACGGTGGAGCCGGCGCCCTTGGTGCAGGCGGCCCTGCTGTCCATGGAGCTGGAGACCGGCAAGGTGCGCACCATGCTGGGCGGCAAGGATTTCACCGACAGCACCTTCAACCGGGCCACCCAGGCCCGCCGCCAGCCCGGCAGCGCCTTCAAGCCCATCATCTATGCCGCGGCGGTGGAGCGGGGCTACGGCCCCAACTCCGTTTTGCTGGATGAGCCCCTCTCCCTGCCCGGCGGCCGGGCCGGTCAGGCGTGGTCCCCCCAGAATTACGACCACACCTTCAGCGGCCCCATCACCCTGGCCACCGCCCTGGCCAAGTCCCGCAATGTGCCGGCGGTGCGCATGATGATGAGCCTGGGGGTGAATGCCACCTTGGAGATGGCCCGGAACCTGGGCATCACCTCCCCCATCTACCCCAACTACGCCTCCGCCCTGGGGGCCTCGGAGGTGACCCTCATGGAGCTCACCCGGGCCTACTCCGTCTTCCCCAACCGGGGTGCCCTGGTGGAGCCCCTCTTCATTGAGCGCATCGAGGATCGGGACGGCCGGGTGCTTTACGAGGGCCGCCCCCAGAAACGCCAGGCCCTCACCCCCCGCAGCGCCGACATCATGACCCAGCTCTTGGTGGGCGTGGTGGAGCGGGGCACCGCCACCCGGGTGAAGGTGCTGGGCCGGCCGGTGGGCGGCAAGACCGGTACCACCAACAAGACCAAGGATGCCTGGTTCATCGGCTTCACCCCCTCGGTCATCACCGGGGTGTGGGTGGGCATGGATGAGGAGCGCAGCCTGGGTCCCAAGGAGACCGGCAGCCAGGCGGCGGCCCCCATCTTCATCTCCTATATGAAGGAAGCCCTCAAAGGCCGGCCGCCGGAGCAGTTCCCGGCCCTCGGCGCCACCACCCTGGCCCGGGGCCAGCAGGAGGTGGAGCACGACGACGAGGCCGATGCCGACGAGATCGAGGAATACTACCCGGAGGAGGACGCCACCCTGACGGAGGTCCCGGCCAGCCCCAAAGCGCCGGTCTCGCCGCGCCAGTTTTTCAAAAGCGATCTCGACGGTTAGGCTTGCCTTGCCCGGCCGCTTCGGTTACAGTATGCCTGAACACGGCGGCGGTACTCAGCCGATGGCAGGCTGGCGGTGTGAGTTCGGCCTGCCCGAGGCGTGAGGTCCCTTGGTGAGGCCACCGGTGCGGTGCCGGCCGTCGTCCCCCTGCCCGGTTCGTTTTTCATCAAAGAGGCCTGATTTTCCATGCGTGACATCCATGTGAAGGACATCATCGCGGCCGTCAAGCAGGCCGCTATTACCGCCAATTACGTCATCGGCCCGGACCTGCTGGCCGCCTTCCAGCGCGGCCTCACCGAGGAGGAGTCCCCCAGCGGCCGGGAGATCTTCCGTCAGCTCATCGAAAACGCCAGGATAGCCGATACGGAGTGTGTGCCCCTGTGCCAGGACTGTGGCCTCACCGTCATCTTCGCCGAGGTGGGCCAGGAAGTACACATCGTGGGCGGAGACTTTGAGGCGGCGCTGCAGGAGGGGGTGCGCCAGGGCTATCAGGAGGGCTATCTGCGCAAGTCCGTCTGCCATCCCCTCAGCCGCACAAATACCGGCGACAACACCCCCGCGGTGATCCACACCGAGATTGTGCCCGGCGACCGCCTCAAGCTCTGGGTGGTCCCCAAGGGTGGGGGCAGCGAAAACATGAGTCGCCTCTTCATGCTCAAGCCGGCCCAGGGCTGGGAGGGGATCAAGGAGGCGGTGGTCACCACCGTGCGGGAGGCCGGGCCCAACGCCTGCCCCCCCTACATCGTCGGGGTGGGCATCGGCGGCAACTTCGAGCGCGCCGCTCTCTTGGCCAAAAAATCCCTCTTGCGGGAGCTGGGAAGCACCAACCCCGACCCGGACCTGGCGGCCCGGGAGGAGGATCTCCTTAAGGCCATCAACGACCTGGGAATCGGCCCCCAGGGACTGGGCGGCCGCCTCACCGCCCTGGGGGTGCATCTCCTCATGCAGCCCTGCCACATCGCCAGTCTGCCGGTGGCGGTGAATATCCAATGCCATTCCTCCCGGCACCGGGAAGTGGAGCTGTAAAGCCCGCCTCCGGCGGCCAGAGAAACTGATTTGAGGGAAACATGCCCAAAGATGTCCGGTTGAGCCCCCCTCTCACCGCTGCCGATGTCTGCGCCCTGGAGATCGGCGACCGGGTGCTGGTGAGCGGGGTGATATACACCGCCCGGGATGCCGCCCACCGGCGCCTCATGGAGCTGCTGGCCGCCGGCCGGCCCCTGCCCGTGGACCTGAAAGGCCAGATCCTCTATTATGTGGGGCCCTCGCCCGCCCGGCCCGGCCGGGTCATCGGCGCCGCCGGCCCCACCACTGCCACCCGCATGGATGTCTATACCCCCACCTTGCTGAAGCTGGGGCTCAAAGCCATGATCGGCAAGGGCCGCCGCAGCCCCGAGGTCATCGCCGCCCTGAAGGAGTATCAGGCGGTGTACTTGGGCGCCACCGGCGGGGCCGGGGCTCTGATTTCCCAATGCATCAAGGCGGCGGAGGTGGTGGCCTTCGAGGATCTGGGACCCGAGGCCATCCACCGCCTGGTGGTGGAGGATCTGCCCACCATTGTCATCAACGACTGTGCCGGTCGGGATCTGTATGATGAGGGGCTGAAACAGTATGCCCGCACGGCCTGAGGCCGACGGACCGCTTCCCCCTCCTGCCAGGGGCGGCACAATATGCTTTGCGATGGCTGCGTCCTATTTCAGCTCTGAACCTCCGGCCGCTGGGCCGGCGACTCCCTGAGAGCCGACACCGTATGCCCCCCGATTTGGACAAGATCGCCGCCCGGGTCAGGGAAAAGCGGGAATCCTTCCGGGAATACCGCTTCACCGAACTGGAAAAC
This sequence comes from Desulfobaccales bacterium, assembly GCA_037481655.1. Classification (NCBI taxonomy): domain Bacteria; kingdom Pseudomonadati; phylum Thermodesulfobacteriota; class Desulfobaccia; order Desulfobaccales; species Desulfobaccales bacterium. The sequence goes on from JBBFLF010000008.1 coordinate 93,868, forward strand.
GACGCCATCAAGACCTTCTTCGACCTGGCCCAGGAATACGAGACCCTGGACAACTTCTACCGGGTGGTGGTGACGGTCCTGAAGGAATTCTTCGGGTGGGAGACCCGCCTCTACCTCCTGCGCCAGGACGGCCTGCTGGAAATCGTGGTGGACAGCCGGGAGGGGCTCCTGCCGCACCGTCCACCGGCCCCGGCCCACATCCAATTGGCCGGCCAGGCTTACGGCGTCAACGATGCCTGGCTGGTGCCCATCCGGGGCAACCTGCTCTTGGTGGAGCGCCTGCCCTTCTACGCCAAGGAGCAGCTCATCGGCATGCTGGAGGTCGCCCCCGCCTCCACCCTCTCCGAACATAACCGCTTCTTCCTGGAGAAATACGCCAACCGCCTGGGCTACAACCTGCACTCCAAGGTCATCTACTGGCAGAACATCCAGCACATCCGCTTCATCAACAGCCTGGTGGCGGATATTGAGCACAATGTCATCGTGCCCAATATCACCCTGAGCCTGTATCTGCGCCACCTCCGGGACAAGATCCGCACCCTGGAGGAGCTGGAGTGCGCCTGTGAGATCCGCACCGAGAAGTGCGAGAAATTCCCGGAGGCCCAGGTTACCTTCCGCAACCTGATCCAGGGCCTGAAAGACGATTACCAAACCCTGGAGCAGCAATATAAAGGTATCAGCCTGTTCATTGAGTCGCTCTTTCGGCCCTCCCATTTCCAGCGGGGCCATCTGGTGCTCAGGCGCCGGCCCCACCGGGTAATGAGCGACATCATCCAGCCCCAGCTGCAGCTCTTTCTCCCCCGCCTGAAAGAACGGGGCATCGAGATTGACGTGGCTCTGGGGGGCGTGCCCGACGAAGAGATTCTCCTGTCCGTGGACAAAGGCCTCATGGCCCAGGTGTATGCCAATCTCTTCTCCAACGCGGTGAAATACACCCGTCCCAATCACGAGGGCCGCAAATATATCTCCTTCGGCCGGGAGATCCTGCGGGACTATTTCGGGCCGGGGAAACACGGCTGCAAGTTCAACGTCTTTTCCACCGGCCCCCACATCCCGCCGGAGGATGTGCCTTATATCTTTGAGGAGGGGTATCGAGGGCACAATATCAACGGCGAGGTGGGCACCGGCCGGGGCCTCTATTTTGTGCGCAACGTCATCGAGACCCACGGCGGCCAGGTGGGCTATGAACCCACCCATGGCGGCAACAATTTTTATTTCATCTTGCCGATGATGGAAGTGCCGGAAGCGCCTTACGCCGCCGGCTTGACCGCCGGCGAAGCGTGAAGGCCTCCGGGACCGTGACCGGCTCAAGCTGAAGGGAGCTGAGATCGTCGAAGAGGGACCGCCAAGGCATCCCTTCCCTGCTCATTCGCGCAAGAAAACCGCTGGGGTTCATAGGCAAGCCGTGCCCTGGCCTGCCACCTGCCTGACCCGGGAAACGCCATGTCCATCAAGTATCTGGCCCAGGAACTTTACCGCCTCAGCCGGCGGGTGGATGAGCTGGAAAAACAGCTGCGAAGCTTCCGGGAGCGGGGCGAACCTTCCCCCGAGTGGAGCCGCCTGGAGGCCGAGCTGGCCGAGGCCGTCAAAGAACGGGACCGCCTGCGGGCCGTCCTGGAGGCCAAAAAGGAAAAGCCGCTAATCTGAGGCCTTCGGGGAGCGCGGCCCGGAGTGAGGGAAAAGGGCTGTTGTTAATGCCCACGAGCCCCTGGTCTTAAATGCCCAAAATATAAGGGGGGTGGGGAGGGGAGTTTGAGGGGAGGGCGGGGGGTCCACTGACCCCCCGGCCCTCCCCTCAAAGATCACTCATGCCACGGTCTCAGCACAGCCAGCAGCCGGCCTCCCGGATCTGTTCATACCATTTCTGCAGGAGCGGCCCCCGGTCCTTCTTGGTGAGAAACAGCAGCCTGAGCACCTGGCTCATGTCGATAAAACCGGCGAAATAGGCGTATTTCACCAGGTTTTCCAGATTTTCCGGCGAGAATTCCCGGGCCTTTTCCGGCACCCGCTCCCAGAAATCCTCCGCCTGGATGATCTCCTTCACCCGCTGGTAATGCTCTTGTAACTGCTCCAAAGTCGGGGTCGTCACCGAACTGACCTCAGCCATCGCGTCGTGCCCCCGGCTGTGAAGTGAACCCTCTCCCGGGGAGAGGCGCGGGATCATCCCCTTCCCCCGCCTTCCCTTATAAGTCCTAATAATTTTTGGCAAATAGCAGTCAAGAGTTTGATGGTTAAAATGTGGATCCAAGGAGCTGGGGGAGGGGAACAGGATTCCGCAATTCCTGGCCCCTCTCCTTCATCTCACATTCCTTCCCTGGTTGATAGCACCTCCCGGGCCCGCCGGGCCGCCTTCTGCCCCTCCAGGATGGCCGCCTCCACACAGGGGAGGCCCGCCAGATCGGAGTGGGCCAGGATCAGGCGGCCTTTCACCGGTCGGGGCCGCCCCTCCTTCTTGAGCAGGGTGAGAAAACCGGGATAGGGCACCACCTGGGCATGCCCGAAGCGGTAGAGCCGCACCTCCTCCACCGCGGCCGCCGCGGCCGGAAACCGCCGGGCCACCGCCTGAAGCAGCCGCTCAGCCTGCACTTCCGCCGGCTGGTCCAGAAGCTCCCGCCGGCCCGTGGGGAAGGGCTGGGGCGCATAGAGCACCATGGCCTTTCGGGTCCGGGCCTCTGCCCGCCGGGGAGAGAGGATGAAATCCGAGAAGGCCTCCTCCTCCATCATCCAGTTCTCATAGCCCGGGGCCTGGATCTCCAAAGGGCCGAGCAGGGCCGCCACCACATAGCTGCTGTAGCGGAAATGGCGGAAATCCTCCGCCGGCCAGCCAGCCTCCGGGGGCAGGAGGTGCTGCATGGCGAATTTGCCGCCCGCCAGGATCGCCACCTGGGCCTCCACGCAGAGGGCCTCCCCCCTCGCCCCCCGGGCCAGGAGCCGGATTCGGTCCCGGCTGAAGCGCAGTCCCACCACCACCTGGCCCAACCGGGGGGCCCGGGGGAGAGCCGCCACCAGGGCCGTGACCAGGCGGGCGTTTCCCTCCGGAAAGGCCATGAGCCGGGCGCTGGTGGAAAATTCCGACATGAGAAAGCTCAGGCCCGCCCAGGCGGACACCTGGTGGGGCAGGGCCCCCAGGCAGGAGGCGCAATACGGGGCAAAGAAGGCGGTGGCCACCGGTGGGAGACCCCGCTCCCGCTCCAGATAATCCGCCAGCGACAGGCGGTCCAGCTCCGGGCGGCTGAACTCCTCCTCCCCCAAAGGATCCCATTCCTCCTCCCAGGCCGCCAGGTCCTCCGCCAGGCGCAGCAAGCCCTCCCGCACCGCCGGCGGGAAAGGCAGTTGGCGCACGCCGGCGGCACTGTAACAGTCCGGGAACCACTGGCCCCGGTAATACAGGGCGCTGGCCGGAGGCTCCACCACCGCGGCCTCCACATCGAGGCCCAGGTCCCGGTACCAGGCGGCCCAGGCCTCGGTCCAGGGGTAATAGGAGTAGGCCGAGCCCGCCGGATACGGAATCCCCTCATACTCTTCCGTGAGACAGACCCCCCCGGGGGCGGCTCCGGCCTCCAGCACCACCACTTCCCGGTCCCGGAGATGGTAGGCCGCGGTGAGGCCGGAAAGCCCGGCCCCCACCACCGCCACCTCCACCCTGAGGTCCGGCTGCTCCGGCCACGACCCGGGGCGTTCCCCGGGGGACAGGAAATACCGATGGCAGCTCCCCGCCGTCTCCCCCCGCCACTCCCGGATCAGGGTCTTGGCCATTCTCCGCGGTAATTGGTCACTTGGCTCCGTCATGGCCTCGTCGGGAGGCCGAAGGCTCTAAGGCGCCCTTATGACGCCGGGATAGGCCTTCGCCTTCGGCTGCTTGCGTCTCCTCACTCCTTGCGGTTGATCAGGGCCGCCAGATAGCCGGCCCCGAAGCCGTTGTCAATGTTCACCACCGCCACGCCGTTGGCGCAGGAGTTGAGCATGGCCAACAGCGCCGCCAGGCCCCCGAAACTGGCGCCATAGCCGATACTGGTGGGCACCGCCACCACCGGCCGGTCCACCAGGCCGGCCACCACGCTGGGAAGGGCCCCCTCCATGCCGGCCACCACCACAAAGACCCCGGCCTCCCGGAAGAGGTGGCGGTAAGAGAGGAGCCGGTGCAATCCGGCCACCCCGCAATCGTAAATGGTCTCCACCCGGTTGCCCATGATGCGGGCGGTGACCGCCGCCTCTTCCGCCACCGGGATGTCGGAGGTGCCGGCGCTGAGCACCAGCACCAACCCTCGGCCCCGGTCCGGGATCTCCCCCCGGCTTAAAGTGAGGGCTCCGGAAGCGGGATAATAGACGGCCGTCGGGAATTCCTCCTGCAGTTCCTCGGCCTGGGACGCTGCCAGCCGGGTCACCAGGATATGCGGCGACCGGGCCCACAGGGCATGCAGAATGGCCTTGAGCTGGGCGGTCTCCTTCCCCGGCGCAAACACCACCTCGGGAAAGCCCTGGCGCAGGGAGCGATGGTGGTCCACCCGGGCAAAGCCCAGATCCTCGAAGGGGAGGGCCCGCAGGCGCTCCACGGCCTCGGCCACCGTCAGGCGCCCGGCCTGCACCTCCTTTAAGATGTCCTCAATCTGCGTGGCATCCATGATGGTTAAACCGGTTCCCGGCCTGATGACCCCTTCCGGCCGGCGGCCCGTCAAAGCTAAAAATATACCATATCCCGGCGGGTCCGGCTCCTTGGCGGCATAAGGCGATCACTTTGGCGCCGCCGGCATGGGCGTAAGCCGGCCATCCGGCAACAGCCGGAAACGCCCACCCCGCCAGGTGACAGTGTTCCCTAAAAAGCTCAAGAGCCAAAATCCCACTGCCAGCAAGTCCTTCACGGGCACCAGCATCCACGCCGGCCCCGGGAGCCGCCCTTTCAGGCAGGCTTTCAGGGCGTAGCAGCTCAGCCCCAGGCGCAGCCCCACCGTGGCGGCCACCAACATGGCAGCCCAGCCCGCCCCGGCGCTCAGCCACCATCCCATCAGCGCAAAGAGCAGGGTATGGGTAATGCCATAAGCCAGATACCCTTTGGGCCGGCAGACCCGGTACGTCCGGCTCCAGCGGAGCTGGTGCAGCACATAGTCCTTCAGGCACATGTCAGGTGCCCCGGTCTCCACCACATAGGGGAGGAGATCCACCCCAAAGCCAGCCTGGCTTATGCGGTGTCCCAACTGATAATCATCCGCCAGATAATCCGCCAGGGGCGCAAAACCGCCGATGGCTTCGTAGGCCCGGCGAGTGAAGGCCATAGCCGCGCCCAGGGCGAAATCCACCCCCTGCACATACCGGGCCACCGCCACCGAGGGGATGAAATCCCCGGCGATGGCGAGGCTTTCCAGGGCCGCCCCCAGGCTGCGGGGCTCGCAGGCCCGATAGGGGCAGGAGACCAGTCCCATCCCTGGACGGGCCAAGGCGGCCGCCGCGGTGGCCAGGAAATCCCCGCCCACCTTGACATCGGCATCGGCAAGGACCAGGAGGTCGTAGCGGGCCAGGGGGGCCAATTGCTGCAAGATGCTCACCTTGGGGTTGAGGCCCCGCACCTCGGGACAAAGCACCACCTTCACCGGCACCCCTGAGTGGGCGGCGGCCAGCTCCCTTAAGTACTGCAGGGCCGGGTCCTGGGGGTCCGCCACCCCGAAGAGCACCTCATACGGGGCATACTCCTGGGTGAGGAAGCTCTCCAGGCACTCCCGCATCCCCGGCTCCCAGCCCTTCACCGGCTTGAAGACCGTCACCCCGGGTCCGGAGGTCGCGGCGAGACTGGGGGAGAGGGCAAAAAAGCGCCTCAGACAGATCCACGCCCCCACCTGATAGAGCAGGGACACCAGCCACAGGATGATGCAGAAAGTGAGCATCGCCGGGAATTCCCGTTAATTTATACTAAAGGAAGAGCCGATAACCAAGACAAAGGCGGCGCGCGGGAGGCATCACATGCCCCTGGAGGCAGTGCTCTTCGATCTCTACGGGACCCTGGTGGATATCTTCACCGATGAAGGGGACCCGGTGCTCTACCAGGAACTGAGCAAATTCCTGGGCTATTATGGCATCCGCCTGGCCCCCGAGGAACTGGCGGCCAAATACCAGGGGTATGCCGCCGCCCAGCTCCGGGAGCGCCCCAGCCCCTTCGGGGATATAGACGTCTATCAGGTGTTTGAAGCCATCCTCCTGGAGGGGCTGGGAAAGCAGCCGGAGCGCAGCCTGACTTTGGCCGTCGCCCGGCTTTTCCGCTCCTTGAGCCGCAAGCATTTCCGCCTCTTTCCCGATGCCCGGCCCGCCTTGGTGGAGCTGAAGCGGCGTTATCGCCTCGGCTTGGTCACCGACGCCCAGTGGGTCTTCAGCGAGCCGGAGATCCACATCTTGAAAATCAGCGATTTTTTTGACACCATCATCCTGTCCTCCCGCTATTTCGTCCGCAAACCCAGCCCCCAGATTTACGCCCACGCCCTGAAAGCCCTGTGGCTGAAGCCCTTCCAGGCGGTATATGTGGGAAATGACCTGGACAACGACGTTCCCGGGCCCCTGAGCCTGGGCATGCCGGTGGTATTGGTGGACCGGGGCACCCTGCCCCCGGAGACGCCGGTCCCCGTCCTTTCCGACCTCCGGGACCTTCCCTCCTTTCTGCAGACACGGTATAATAGCTGAAATTTCCCGGCGGCCCTCCTGCTAGCCGGACGGCTTTTGCCTGAAAGGAGAGAACATGAGCACCTCTGTGGCCTGGCGGGCCGATTACGACGCGGCCCTGGGGGAGGCCAAGAAGTCCGGCCGGCCCCTGGTGGTGGAATTTTACCTGGAGGGCTGCCCCCATTGCCGGCGCCTGGCCGAGGAAACCCACACTGACGCCCGGGTGGCCGCCGCCTTGAATGACCGCTTTGTGCCGGTGCGCCTGGAGGGTCGCCAGCACATGGACCTGGTGCAGAAATTCGGCGTCCGGGGAGCGCCCACCACCCTGATCGTGGACGCCACCGGCAAGGAGATGGCCCGCCTCGTGGGGTTTCATACCCCGGAAGAGTATCTGGCGGAGCTCAACAAAGCGGCCTGACTTGCCGTCCCGGGTGGAAGGCGGCTTCCGAGGGGCAGTCCTGCCGCCACGCCGGCCGCCGCCATCCGGAAGGGATGCCTCGGGGACCGGTCAGGAAGCCGACAGTCGGGCCCCAGGCGGCTGAAGGCGATGAGATGGGAATGGGGGAGTGCCGGAGCCGCCGGTGGAGATGCAGTCAGGGGGGGAAATGATGACCAGCACCAACAGACCGGAATCTGCGTTTTTTTCTGGCGTGCGCGCCATCCTGCTGGCGGCGCTACTGTCGGCTCTTTTGGGCGCGCCGGCGGTGCGGGCAGCCGACGACGACGAGGGCCTGGTGACCGCCAAGGCCTTTGTCATCATGGATGCCAAGACCGGCCGCACCCTCCTGGCCCTCAACCCCCACCTCATGCTGCCCCCGGCCAGCACTCTGAAGGTCATGACCGCCCTGATGGTGATGGAGCGGCTGCGGTTGGACGACAAGGTCACGGTGAGCCCCTATGCCGCCGCCGCGCCGGCCTCCAAGATCAACTTGCAGCCGGGGGAAACCCTCACTGTCCGTGACCTGTTGTATGCCTTGCTGTTGTCCTCGGCCAACGACGGCGCGAGGGCCCTGGCGGAGAAGATCAGCGGCAGTGAGGAGGCCTTCGCAGCCGAGGCCACCCGCCAGATGCGGGCCTGGGGGGCCTACCGCACCCGGCTGGCCACCGCCAACGGCCTGCCGGCCGAAGGGCAGTACTCCACCGCCGAGGATCTGGCCCTGCTCTTCCGCCGGGCCATCCAGCACCCGGAGCTGGCCAAGATCATGGCCACCAAGTACTACACCATCCCCGGCGACCGGGAACTGCGGAATCACGACCGCTTCCTCTTCACCACCCCCCTGGCCCAGGGCGGCAAGACCGGTTTTACCCGGGCTTCCCGGCACACCTATGTGGGCCGCTTCAAAAATGGCGATCAGGAAATCATCATCGCCATGTTGGGGAGCTCCCAGAAATGGGCCGACATGCGCACCCTCATCGAAAAAGGCTTTGAACTGAGCGGCGCCCCCATCGCCAAAATGGAGCCCCTGGAAGAGCGCCTGTGGTTTGCCAAGAAGCACACCGGTCGGTATGCCCAGGCGGCGGTGCGTTCCAAATCCAAGCGGAGCAAAGCCAAAGTGGTGACCGCCTCCATCACCGGCAGCGGCAGCAAGAAGCTCAACACCACCCGGAAAAAGAAAGCCTCCCGTTACAAAGGGGGATCGTAAGGACGTGAAGGGGCTGTTCAACAAGGTGCGCAACACCGTCACCCGGCAGCGCTATGTGGTCTCCACCATCAAGAAGGCGGAGGGTCTCTACGAGACCGCGGTCTTCGAGGCCACCTTCTTTTATTTCCCCAAAAGCCTCTCCAAGCCTGCGGTGGCCAAGGAGACCCACACCAAAGACGAGGCCTGGGACCTGCATTATGAAGTGGTGGCCCGCCTGGCCACCGAATATCCCCCCCGCCTCTTCCAGGAACTCAAGAAATAGCCTGAGGCCGGGCCGCCTCTGATTAAGCCTTTCGGGGCCTCCGCTTTCTGGTTCCCTCTCGAAACCGGGCCATCGGGACTTGGGGGCGCCTCCTGGGTGTGCCCCGGCCTGGGTCCATTCTCCGCCTTGCCATCCTCTCGGCTCTGCTCAGCAAACGAACGCCACCTCGGATGAGGCCAGCGTCCTTCCCTCAAGCTCTTTTCTGGGATGACCTTGGCGGGAAAGGGCCTGCCCGGGAAGGCCGCCGGTCATTTTCCCCTGCCAGCGCGCAGCGTTTATGCTATAGTCTGAGACTTACGCCCGGACGCTGATTTATGTGCCCAGTCCACCCCTTACTGAGACGTTTGGCCCTGCCGGCGGGACTTCTGGCCCTGGCCTGGATTCTCCCGGCCTCGGGGCTCCTCAACCCTTACGTGGTCCAGGTCTTAATGTATGTGGGGATCAACATGATCCTCACCCTGTCATTGAACCTGGTCAACGGCTACATGGGGGAATTCTCCGTGGGCCATGCCGGCTTCATGGCCGTGGGGGCCTACACCGCCTCGGTGCTCACGGTCTGGGTGGTCCCGGCCTTCCTGGCGCCCTGGCTCTTCCCGGCGGTGCTCCTGGTGGGCGGGGCATCAGCGGCCCTCTCCGGCCTGGTGGTGGCCTTCCCCTCCTTTCGCACCCGGGGGGACTACCTGGCCATCGTCACCCTGGCCTTTAACATGATCGTCAAAAGCGCCTTGGAAAACCTGGAGGTCCTGGGGGGCCCGCGGGGTTTTCTCGGCATGCCCCGCCTCACCACCCTCCCCTGGGTGGTGGCCGTGGTCCTTGTTACCCTGGTCCTTTGCCGCCATCTGGTCTATTCCAACTTCGGCCGGGGGGTAGTGGCCATCCGGGAGGATGAAGTGGCCGCCTCCCTGACCTCGGTGGACACCCGGCGGGTGAAGCTCTATGCCTTCCTGGTCTCCGCCTTCCTGGCCGGCGTGGCAGGCGGCCTCTACGCCCACGTGCTGCAGTTCATCAACCCCCGCAGCTTTTCCATCCTCAAATCCACGGACATGCTGGTCATGGTCTATCTGGGGGGCGTGGGCTCACTGATGGGTTCCCTCTTGGGCGCCACCCTCTTCACCGTGCTCCTGGAGTTGCTGCGGCCCCTGGGACTGTGGCGCTGGGTGGTGGGGCCGCTGCTCCTGGTGTTGCTCATGATCTTCCGGCCCCAGGGTCTCATGGGGTTTCGGGATCCCCGCTGGCTGAAAGAGGAGGAACTGCCGCCCCGGCCGGCCTGAGGCGGCCTCGGATGCGCACGATGACCGCGATCTTGGAAATTCACGACCTGACCCACCATTTCGGGGGCCTCTGTGCCCTGTCGGGCTTTTCCCTCAGCCTTTCCCCCGGGGAGCTGGCGGGCCTCATCGGCCCCAACGGCGCCGGCAAAACTACCGTCTTCAATCTCATCAGCGGAATCTACCGGCCCACCTCAGGCTCCATCCGCTTTTTGGGGGAGGAGATCACCGCCTGGCCCAGCCACCGCATCACCGCTGCGGGGATCGCCCGCACTTTCCAAAATATCCGGCTGTTTAAGGAGATGAGCGCCCTGGACAACGTCCGGTTGGGGGCCTTTGCCCGGCATGATTACAGCCTCCTGGAAGCCCTGTGCCGCCGGGGTCGCTTCCAGGCTGAGGAACGCCGTTGGCGGGAAGAGGCCCTGACCCTCCTGGAGCGCCTGAATCTGGCGCATTATGCCCATGTTCCGGCCCGGAACCTGCCCTACGGCGAACAGCGCCGCCTGGAGATCGCCCGGGCCCTCATAAGCCGGCCCCGGCTGCTCCTCCTGGATGAGCCCGCGGCCGGCATGAATGAAGCCGAGACCGAGGCCCTCATGGCCCTCATCCGGGAGATCCAGGCGGAATTCGACCTCACCATCCTCCTCATCGAGCATCAGATGCGGGTGGTCATGGGGCTGTGCCGGCGGATCACCGTGCTGGATTTCGGCGTGACCATTGCAGCCGGGGCGCCCGAGGAGATCCGGCACCATCCCCGGGTCCTGGAGGCCTATCTCGGCCGGGAGGAGCCCCTGCTGGCGGAGGGAGGCGGTTGAGGGTCATGATATTGCCGTTCCCCTTGACAGAGCTGCGCCCGGTCCCCTCACCTATCCAGGCTGAGCCGTCATGACCCACCCGCCCTTGCTCTCCGTGGAAGATCTGTGGATCGCCTATGACCGCATCCAGGCGGTGAGGGGGGTGTCCTTTGCCATTGCCGCCGGGGAGATCGTCACCCTCATCGGCGCCAACGGCGCGGGCAAATCCTCCATCCTGCGCACCCTGGCGGGACTGCAGCCCGCAGCCCGGGGGCGGGTGCTCTTCGCCGGCGAGGATCTGCTCTCCCTGCCGGCCCACCTGCGCACCCAGCGGGGCCTGGCCCTGGTGCCCGAAGGCCGGGGAATTTTCGGCACCCTGACGGTGTGGGAAAACCTCCGCCTGGCAGCCTACGCCCGGCGGGATGCGGAGATCGAGGCGGACCTGGAGCGGGTCTTCCAGCTCTTCCCCCGCCTGGCGGAGCGCCGCCACCAGTTGGGGGGGACCCTCTCCGGCGGGGAACAGCAGATGCTGGCCGTGGGCCGAGCCCTCATGAGTCGGGCCCGGCTCCTCCTTCTCGATGAGCCCTCCATGGGTTTGGCGCCGCTTTTGGTCCGGGAGATCTTCCGGGTCCTTTGGCGCCTCAACCTGGCCGGCGCCACCATTCTTTTGGTGGAGCAGAATGCCCGCCTGGCCCTGGAAATCGCCCACCGGGCCTATATCCTGGAGACCGGGGAGATCACCCTCGCGGGCCCTGCCGCCACCCTGAAAAACCACCCCCGGGTGCAGGCCGCTTATCTGGGCGGCTGAGCTGCTATTGCAGCGAGGGCCGGAAGCGGTAATTCCCTCCAGCCCAATATGGGGTGGGGGGAGAGGGGGCAGGGGCTCACAGTCCCTGGCCCTCTTTCCCACCTTTATTTTTCATATTATCTTTGGTGCAAAAAAAGCTGGAGCGCGCTGAGAGAAATCTTGGCTTTTTCCAGGGCTTGGGATACAGTACTGCCAGATGAGCAGCAGAGCAAAGGAGAGTGACCCGGCAATGGAAAAGTGTCCCCACGAAGGTGACGCCAAGGCGTGCGCCACCTGTGATCTGGCCAAGAAAGAACAGAAATCCGCCGAAGATATGGCCCTCTGCCGCACCTTGCGCCAGATCCGCCACAAGATCCTGGTGATGAGCGGCAAGGGCGGGGTGGGCAAAAGCAGCGTGGCCGTGGCCCTGGCCGTGGCCCTGGCCCGCCGGGGCTACCGGGTGGGCCTCATGGACGTGGACATTCACGGCCCCAATGTGCTCCGCATGCTGGGCCTCAAGGAGGCCTTCGACCTGCAGCACGCCCAGTTTGAGCTGCCCCCGGAGCTCTTCCACCGTCTCAAGGTGATCTCCATCGAAGCGGTAATGAAGAACCGGGAGATCGCCGTCATCTGGCGGGGCCCCCTGAAGCACCAGCTCATCCGGCAGTTCCTCACCGACATCCAGTGGGGGGAGCTGGATTATCTGGTGATTGATGCGCCGCCGGGCACCGGCGATGAGCCCATGAGCGTGGCCCAGACCATCCCCGAGGCCAAGGCCCTCATCATCACCACCCCCCAGGAGATCTCCCTGGCCGATGTGCGCAAGTCCCTCAATTTCTGCCAGAAAGTCAACCTGGACATCCTCGGCCTGGTGGAGAACATGAGCGGTTACGCCTGCCCGCACTGCGGCAAAGAGGTGCCGCTCTTCAAGAAGGGGGGCGGCCAGAAGACGGCCCAGGCCTACAAAGTCCCCCTGGTGGGCACCCTCCCCTTTGACCCCCAGATGGTGGAGGCCGCCGACGAAGGCCGCCTGCTGGAGATGACGGAGGAGAACAGCCCCTTCTTTCGGGCCCTCAAGCCCATGGTCAATTACCTGGTGCAGGTGCTGCCTCCGGGGCCGGCCGTCACCCGGGAGCCCGGGGTGTGGAAATTCGCCGTGCCCATGGACGACGGCCGCCCCGCCGCCCGCCTCTCCGAGGCCCGGGACTTCGCCTTTCTGACAGTCAAGGAAGGGAAAGTGGTGGCCCAGGAGACCCGGCCGGCGCCCGGGCCCGAAGAGAGGGCCCTCCCCTTATGGCTGGAGGAGCAGGGGGTGACCCACCTCCTCACCCGGGCCCTGGGGGACAAGGCCAGAGAGCTTCTCAAGAAAAAGGGCATTGAGGTGGTGAGCGACCTGCCGGAGGCGGAGCCGGAAACCCTGGTCAGCCAGTACCTGGCCAGCCACCCCGAGGCCGGCGGCGCCTAATAACCTGAATCGGGCGAGGAGGAGCGGAGAGCCCTGACCGGAGGCCTGCCTCCCGCCCCCTCTGGTTACTGGCCAGGTTGGCATCAGGGCCTCCCCATCCTCAGCCCACCTGGGTGGAATCCCCGAAATCACAGGAGGGGCGGGCATCACTCCCGGCCCCTCCTGCCTTTTTGTGCCGCTAAGCTTTACAGGGCCCTGAGGAAGGCCACCAGGTCCTTTTTCTCCTGTTCGCTCAGCTTCAGCCCCTGCACCAGGTTGAAGAACTCCACCGTGTCCTCCAGGGTGAGGAGGCGGCCGTCATGCAGATAGGGCGGGGAGTCCTTGATGCCCCGCAGGGTGAAGGTCTTGATGGGCCCGTCCGCCGCCGCCATGCGGCCGTTGACCATCTGGGGCTTGTAGAAGCGCTCGGTCTTCAGGTTGTGCATCAGGTTGTCGGTGTAATACGGGGCCGGATGGCAGTGGTGGCATTCCGCTTTGCCGAAGAAGAGCTCCTGCCCCCTCAGCTCCGCCTCGGTGGCCTTCTTGGGGTCCAGCTTGCCATAGATATTGAGCTTGGGAGCCGGCGGGAAATCCAGCAGGGCCTGGAACTCCGCCATGGCATGCACCTGATGGCCCCGGTCCAGGATGTTGAGGCCCTTCTTAGTGCCGATGACCGGGTCGCCGTCGAAATAGGCGGCCCGCTGCTCGAATTCGGTGAAGTCCTCAATGGATTTCAGGGCCCGCTGGGAGCCGAAGAGGCGCTGGATGTTCACCCCCCGCAGGCTGGGGGTGTCGATGCGGTGCCGGAACTCCTGGGGCCGGATGTCTCCCACCAGATGGGTGGCGGCGTTGGTATGGCCATTGACGTGGCAGTCAAAGCAGGTCACCCCCCGGCTGGGGAGCTCCGAGCGCCGGTCCTCCGTCTGGTTGAACTGCTGCTGCGGAAAGGGGGTGACCAGGAGGCGCAGGCCCTCCAGCTGCTTGGGGTTGAGGATGCCGTTGAAGAGTTCGTAGTAGTTCATCAGGGTGACCAGCTTCCCCTGGGAGACATCCCCCAGGTCCGGCCGGGTGGTGAGGAAGATGGGGGGCGGAAACTCCGGCAGGAAGTGGTCCGGCAGGTCATAGTCCAGGTCGAAGCGGGTGAGGTCCCGGCCTTCCTGCTTTTTGATCTCCTCAATGTGGAATTTGGGGAAAACCATGCCCCCTTCCTTGTGGTTGGGGTGGGGCAGGGGCAAAAATCCCGCCGGCCATAAGCCCTTCTCCCGGATCTCCTCCGGGGTCATGGCCGCCAGTTTCTCCCAGGTCATCCCCTGGGGCAGCTTCACCCGCACCCCTTCCTGCACCGGCTTGCCCCGGGTCATGGTTACCCCCGGGGCCGGACGGTTGCTCAAGTCGTAGCGTTTCTGCAGCAGCTCCTGATGCGTCGCCATCACCTTGGGCTTCTCTGCCTGCATGCGCTTCAGGGTGACGGAGAAGTCCTCCTTGATGTCCACCGGAGAATAGCTGGTGGGTTTAGGTTTGGCCTTGTCCTCGGCCCAGACCGGGTTGAGGGCCGCTGCCAGCACGCCGGCCAGGAAGGCGCCACCCCAGAAAAGTTTTATCCACCTGGATCCGCTCCGCATCGCCGACCTCCTGGGACGTAGTCAGGGGAACTGCCGCGGCTCCCCTTGTCGCCTGTAAATGAGAGACTGCCGGGAAAGGGATGGGTGAGAGGGGTTCCCGGTGGTCACAATCCAACCCGCTCCCTCTCCCACCAAGCACGCCTTGGCTAACGGGCCAATTTCCTCTCTGAGGCAAAGGGGCTGGGGATTGACAAAGAGAGAGGGAATCGCTGTGGCTCCCTCCCCCTTTTACTCTCTCCAAAATTAATCACGGGAAGCCGGATGTCAAACGAAATCGGCAGGCTCAGGACTGCCCCTGCAGGGAGCGGATGGCGTTGGCGAACAGGCTAAGGCCGGGGCCCGGTGCCTCCCGGCAGGGTTGGCCGGCCCGGCGCCAAGCCTCCTTCTCCCAGGTCCAGGTGGGGTGCTGAACCGAGGAGATAAAGGCCTCGGGGTGGGGCATGAGGCCCAGGACCCTGCCGGTGGCATCGGTGATCCCGGCGATGTCCAGGGCCGAGCCGTTGGGGTTGTGGGGGAAGCGGCCCCTCGCCGGCTCACCCTCCGGGGTGGCGTAGATCAGGGCCACCTGCTCCCGGGCCACAAGCTCCTCCAGGATCTCCGCCGGAGCATAGAATTTTCCCTCCCCGTGGCGGATGGGCAGCATGAAATGCGCCAATCCCCGGGTGAAGACACAGCGGGAGGGCGGTGCCGCCAGATGCACCCAGGCATCCCGGAAGTTGCCGCAGTCATTGGGGAGGAGGGCCACCTCCCGGCGGAAAGGGCGGCCCGGCAGCCCCGGCAGGAGCCCCAGGTTCACCAGCACCTGAAAGCCATTGCAGATGCCGATGACCAGGCGGCCGGCCTCCACGAACTCCTGCAGGGCCTGGCCCAGGGCCAGCTTCAGGCGCAGAGCCAGGATGACCCCGGCGCCGTGGTCGTCCCCCCAGGAAAAGCCCCCGGGGATGGCCAGGAGGTGGTAGTCCCACAAGAGCTCCGGCCGCTCCAGGAGCTCGCCGGTATGCCGCCGCTCCGCCGCCGCCCCGGCCTGCTGCAAAGCAAAGGCGGTCTCGTGATCGCAATTCAGCCCGTAACCATACAAGACCATTGCCTTGGGGAAAGTTATTTTCGATAGATTTTGATTAATTAAAGAATACATTTATAATTAATTTTTAATTTTCTCCACCTCGGTCAGAAATGGGAAATGCCTGAATTTTATTTTGCGTATATAGACCTCTGCCATTATGATTCTCTACCATTTTTACACAATTTGTAATTTGAAATGTAACCATTGTTGCATGAAATACAGATAATACTTTTTCTTGTATATCTTGATTATCCTCTAACAGCTCAACCATCAAACCGTGGTCAATAGCTTGTTGGAAGTTAATAGGTCGCCTATGTGTTTTATGTTCTTTCGCATTTCCCAGCCATTCTGCAATTATTTTACTTTTTTTTCTCTATCATTATCTTCCCCAAACATGTAGAGAGATAACCATTCTTTTACTTTTTCTTTTGCAAGATCTAATGTGGTGGCACATAGCTGCAAGAAACCTGCCGGGTATGCTTGAATTTTTGAAGCCCAAAGTGGAATAGTGGCGGGATCATTTTTTATTTCTTTTTTTGCTTGCTCGAATTCATCTAAAATTGTTTGGGCAGGAGCGGTAAAAGTTCCTGTTGGCGTAGGGAAAGTAACTTGAGGGTCTATTGGACCCAAAGCAGAATGTTTACCCATCATTATAGAATCACATGCACACGCAATCATTGTTGCCGCAGACATTGCATTTTGAGGAATTATTGCTCTAATATGCTTATATTTTGCTCTTAAATATTGAACGATTTGCTCGGCTGCTTCCATAGAACCACCTGGACTATGGAGAATAAGGTCTAAAGAGCTTCCTTTAAGTCCATGAAGAGCTGACATGAAACCTTGTATATCATCTTGAGTAATAGTTAGAATAATCCCTGGAACCTTTGGTATAGTTGGCGAAGAAAAGGCTGAAGCATATAAAACAGTATCTCTACCTGTTAATTCTGCCAGTTCTTTGAGATAGTTACGGCGCACTTCATCCTGGGATGATGCCTTTTTACGTTGAATCTCTTCTTGAATTTCATTTCGAGCAGGCATCAGAGCTTCCCTCCATTGAAATTATTACTTCTACTCTTTCCTTAACAGGTTGACTTTGAAGGTTTGATAAAATTGTCTGTAATTCATAGCCCATCTTTTCTTCAATTAACATTAACAAATTAGCTCGCTCTTCTTCGAGGCTTTTATCCATTGAAAAATACTCCTTTTTTAAAAACTTGTGCTAAAAATTCATAATTAATAATGTTTGGTTTCGATCGCTTAAAAATTATCATCCCTTGTGCGGGTATGATAAATAAGCAACGAGAATAATATATGGATTAGGGGATAGCGGTCTAGAAATTCAAAAAGGGACCCCTCCCTTTTGGCCATTTCTCGCACAATACCCCCTCACTTCCGGCCGCCCTTCTTTTTGCCCGGCGTGGCCTTCTTCTCCTCCCGCTTCTGCTTCTGGGCCGCCAGCTCGATGACCTTCTCCCGCTTCACCTCCACCCGCTTCACTTCCCGGCGCCAGGAAAAGACAATGGGGCTGGCCACAAAGACGGAAGAATAAGTCCCCACCACCACCCCCAGAATCATGGCCAGGGCAAAGTCCTCCAGGACCACCCCGCCGAAGAAATAGAGGGCCACCACCACCAGAAAGACGGTGAGGGTGGTGACGATGGTGCGGGAGAGCACCTCATTGACGCTCTGGTTGATGATCTCCCCCAACGTGCCCCGGCGCCGGGCCAGGTTCTCCCGGATGCGGTCAAAGACCACCACTGTGTCGGTGAGGGAGTAGCCGGCAATGGTGAGGAGGGCGGTGACCACCAGCAGGGTGATCTCCTTGCCCAGGAAATAAAAGACCCCCAGCACCGCCAGGACGTCGTGGAAGGTGGCCACCGCCGCGGCCACCCCGAAGATGAACTCAAAGCGCCAGGCGATGTAGGCGATGATGCCGACGAGCGAAATGACGATGGCGATGATGGCCTTGCGGCGCAGGTCCTTGCTGATGGAGGCCCCGATCTCGGAGGTGCCCGCCACCTTGAACTGACTGCCCGGGAAGGCCTGGTTCAGAATGGCGGCCAGCTTGTCCGCCATCTGCCCCACCGTCTCCTCGGAGCGCTTCAACTTCAGCATCAGCCCCCGGCCGCCCTCCAGGGGCTGGATCTCGGCGTGTCCCCAGCCCTCCTTGTCCAGCACCTGGCGGATCTCCCCGATGCTGTGGGCCTTGGCCGCCTCAAACTGCACCATGGCGCCCCCGGCGAACTCCACCCCCAGGTTGCCTGCGCCCCGGCTGTATTGCACGAAGGCCAGAAGCCCCATGAGGGCCAGGACCCCGGAAAGGACATAGGCATAGCGCCGCCAGGCGATGTAATCCAGATTCGGCTTCTCGAACATCTGCCGGAAGCGCAGGGCGCTGAGCCAGCGCTTCAGGAGGCAGTACTCATACACCGCCCGGGTGCCGTAGAGCGCCGTGAAGAGGTTCAGGGTCACGCCCAACGACAGAGTGACGGCAAAGCCCTTGATGGGGCCGGTGCCGAAGAGGAAGAGCACCAAAGCGGTGATCAGCGTGGTGACGTGGGAGTCGATGATGGTCCAGAAGGCCTTGTCGTAGCCCCCGTCTATCCCCGATTTCAGGGGCTTGCCGGCGGCAAACTCCTCCCGCATGCGCTCATAGATGAGCACGTTGGAATCCACCGCCATGCCCACCGACAGGATGATGCCGGCAATGCCGGGGAGGGTGAGGGTGGCGTTGAGGAGGGAGAGGCAGCCCAGAAGCATGATAACGTTGAGGATGAGGGCGTAGTCCGCCACCACCCCGGAAAAGCCGTAGTAAAAAATCATGAAGGCCACTACCAGCACGGTGCCGATGAGACCGGAGATGATGCCCTTGCGGATGGAGTCCGCCCCCAGGGTGGGCCCCACGGTAATGTTCTGGACGATCTTGACGCTGGCCGGCAGCGCCCCGGCCCTAAGCACAATGGCCAGGTCGTGGGCCTCCTCGGCGGTGTAAGAGCCGGTGATCTGAGCCTTGCCGCCGGCGATGCGCTCCTGGATCACCGGAGCGGAGCGCACCACGTCGTCCAGGATGATGGCCAGGCGCTTCTTGACGTTTTCCCCGGTGATGCGGGCGAACTGCTCCGCGCCCCGGCGGTTGAAGTCCACGGACACATAGGGCTCGTTATAGTCGCCGATACGCACCGCGGCGTTTTTCACCGCGTCGCCGGTGAGGAGAACCTTTTTCTTCAGGAGGATGGGCACGGTGAGCACCCGGCCGGTCTCCCGGTCCAGGCGCTTTTCCATGTAGACCTCGGTCTCCGGGGGCAGCTTGTCCGCCAAGGCCCGGTTAAGCTCCTCCCGGGTGTAACCGGGTTTGAGGCGGCCGTCCCTGAGGGCCTTCTCGATGAGCTCCTCCAGATTGATCCCGGCGGTGTCATCCACCAGCTTGAATTCCAGCTGCGCCGTCTGGCCGATGAGGTCCATGGCCCGCTGGGGATCCTGGATGCCCGGGAGCTGCACCACGATCTGGTCGGTGCCCTGGCGCACGATGACCGGCTCCGCCACCCCGAACTGGTCAATGCGGTTCCGGAGCACCTCCAGGCTCTGGGCCAAGGTGCGCTCGCTCAACTGGGCCACTTCCGAGGGTTTCAGCTTCAGAGTATAGCGCAGGGCACCGTCCTGGCGCTCAGGCGGGTCCGCCTCCACCTGGGGGAACTCTTCTTTGAGGAGCCGCCCGAAGGCCCCCTGGTCGTCCCGGTTGAGCAGGGTCACCGGCAGGGTCTGCTTGGCGGCTTCCCCCACCCGGAGAGCCAGATTGCGGCGCTCCGCCAGCTCGTTGAGATCCGTGGCCAGCCGGTTGAGGGCGTTGTTCACCGCCTGGTCCAGGTCCACCTCCAGGACCAGGTGCATACCGCCCTTGAGATCCAGCCCCAGATTGAGCCCCCGACTGATGTGCTTGGTGAACCACTGAGGCAAAGGAACGGGGAACGAGGGCAGAATGAGGAGGATGGAGAGGGCAGTGAGAAAAAACAAAAAGAGAAATTTCAGGCGGACGGTGCGCAGCATCAAAGCTTCTCCTTCAGGCCGGAGGGTTTGACCGCCGGCCCGGAGTCCGGGATTTCCCCGGGCAGAAATCGTCAAGTAACCTTATAAAAGATGGGGGGGAGTGTCAAGGTGCGGGGGAGACAGCCGAAGCTGGCCTTGCTGACCGGCCCGGATTATAATACAAACTTGAACAAGGGGACTTGCAGAGACAGAGCCGAACTCCCCTTCCCCTTTTTCCCTCTTCTCTGGGAAAGGCGGGATAATCCCCAATTATCCATCTTGTCCAGGAGTATCACCATGCGGGAACAGGCGGCCAAGTTGGCTCAGGCTACCCGGGATCTCGTGTCCTACATCGAAAACAATCAGGTGTATGACAGGCTGGCGGACTGCGGCTGCGGGCTTTATGACTCTTATCGCACTGATGCCTTTGAGGCGGTCCTTACCGCGGCCAAAACGGCCCTGCAGGAATTGGAGGCGTTGCTGGCGCAAGGCTGACGCGTCCGGTCCCGGGGAGGCCCGGGGTATATCCTCAAGGAAAGGGCCCCCCTTTTCCCCGGGCACAAGGCGCCCTTTTCCCGGGCCGGGAGCAGGGGGCACTTTCAACCATCAGCCTGGAGGGCAAGGGGGTCTCCCCTTCCCGCCGCCGGGTAATCCCCCGGCCACCTTCGGGCAACCGGGAACGTGGATCCATGTTCCTGGCAGGCTCCTGAACCGCCTGAAACGGTGGCCGGACCGGAGGCTCGTCATCCGGCTCCGGGCCGATGACCTCAAGGGGCCTCCCTTTCCGGTGCCAGGCCCGGAAGGCCCGAGCATAGCTATCCGCGGAGCCCCTCACGGAACCTCAAGTCCGCCACGCCCCGCAATGATCAGCCCGTCTCCATCCCCTGCCCACGGCGGTGGCACTGCCCATATCCATCACGGGATCGCCACCACCCTCTCCATTCCCAGCCCACGGCGGCCGCACCCAGATACGCCGCTTCTCCTGGCAGTATCTGTCCCTCATTTCCCGCCTGTGAGGGCTGCACGGCAAGCCGGCCTGAACCCCTCAGGTTACTAGCCTTCTTGACGACTCTCCCTTCGGTTATCCGGCGATTTCTCTTGTCAGCGGGCGGCCAGCAAGATCAGGGGCCCCAGAACCCCCCAGAGAAAGCCCCCCTGGGCCAGGCCCGCCGCCCCCAGAGCGGCCGCAGCGCAACCGGCGCTGAGCGCCGCGTCTTCGGCCAGCTCCGGATGGAGGAACCGGGACAGCCAGAACAGCAGGCTCGCCAGGGCCAGAAAGCCAGTGCAGAGGATCAGGGCCACCGTCGTCATGTCAGAGCCTCCGGGCTTTTGCCTCTCCATCGGCCTGACTGACAGAATACTTAAAAAATTTTTTAAAAAAATTCGGGAAGGCCCTGGATTGTCCCTACCAGAAACCGGCAAAAACCGGTGAAGAAAGAGGGGGCGCAGGCAGGTGACCCCCGCTGGTCACCTCCCCGGAGTTACGGCAGGGGACCACAGCAGGACAAAACTCCCCTGAGGAACCCCCAAAGCCCCGGCCACCGGGGCGCATTTGGCCTGCAAAAGGAAGAAGAGGCGGGGATCGGGAAGGTGGCCCAGGGTCTCAAAGTGGCCCATGCCCTTGGCCAGGATAAGCCGGGCCCGGGCATAAAGTTCCCGAAACTCCGGGGAGCACTCCCCAAGAAGGAGGCCCACGGTCTGGGCGCCGGTGTCGGCCACCGGGGCCAGGGCCGTGGCCAGGCCCGAGGCCGTGAGGTCCTCCCGGGTGAGGTCATTTTGCACCGGCCCGCCCTTGACCACGTAGATGACCTCCCAGCCTAAAGCCCGCAGACCCTGGACGAGGGGCAGGTCGAAATACTGCTCCCCGGCGTTGTCCGCCAGATAGAGCATCAGTCCCGGGCCCTGGGCCAAGGCCTCCGCGAAGGCCTCCCCGTGCCAGAGGGCAAAATCCGGAGGCTTCATAATTTCTTGGGAGACCTCCGCTTCCGGCCGGAAAAAATCCAGGGCGTTCCCCAACGCCGCCAAGGTGAGAAGGGCCCCCAGTTCCGCCGGTGGCGGGTTGGGAATCACCTGGCGGGCCAGCCGGGCCAGGAGCGCCGTCTCCGCCTGCTTGCGGAGCAGGAAGGGATCGGCATTGCCGGTGAGCTCCCGGATGAGCCGGTGAAAGTGGTTGGCGATCAAAGCCGGGATGGCCCCGGGGCCCATCTCCGCCTCCACGAGGGCCCAGGCGGCCTCATAAGCCCGGCGCCTCAGCTCCGGCTCCGGGGTGGCCAGCGAAACGGTGAGCTCCACCAGCCGTCGGAGGCAGGGGAGACATTCGGGCTCCAGGTGCATGGGCCTCATGGTTTTCCGGTCAATGGCGGCTGCCTTGGAGAAGTCGGAGGGGAGGTTCGGAAAAGCAAAGGGTTCTGGTTCCAATTCATTGACTTTACAGTCCGCCCACCTTGATGCGGCTGGCGAGACAGGCCCGGCAGGTCCCGGAGCGGAAGCGGGCGGCATCAGACAGGGACAGCACCCCCACCACCTCCTCGGGCCGCTCCTTATAGACGAAGAGGCGGTGGATGTCGGCGAAAATCATCTGCCGCAGGGCCGTCTCCAGGGTCTCCTCCTGCTCCACCGCCACCACCGGCTGCTGCATGATCTCCTTGACCGGCGTGTCCGGGGACAGCTCATGGAGATAGGCCAGGATCAGGTCGGTTTTGGAGACCACCCCCACCGGCCGGCCCTGGGAGCTCCGGATGAGGACCGCCGCCAGCCGCTGGGAGGCCAGGCCCTCCATGACCTCCACTAACCGGGTATTCTCCGGAAAGGATGCCACCCCCGGGGTCATCACCTCCCGCACCCGCACCTGGTTGGCCAGATCCAGCCCCCTCTCCCCCTTTTTCAGCAGAGTGCGGCGACAGCGGTGGCAGAAACGATACAGCACGCCCACAATATCCGGGTAAGCGAGCACCCCCACGGCCACTCCCGGGAGCTCCTCTGCCACATACAACCGGTGCACCCGGCTCTGGCGCATCACCTCCAGGGCGGCGTCCAGGGAGTCCTCCGGCCGGCAGAAGAGAGGCGGCCCCACCATGACGGCCTCCACCGGGGTGTCCAGGGGCAGCCCGGCGTAGTACGCCCCCATGAGGTCGGTCTTGGACACCACCCCCAAAGCCTGGCGGTCCGGGGCTTCCACCAGCAAAGCGTTCACCTTGAACTTGATGGTGCTCCGGATGGCGTGGGCCAAGGTGGCCGTCTGCACCAGGCGCACCACCTGCCGGCGCATGGCCTCCCGCACTGTCAGGCCGGTGAGTACCCCTTTTTGGTCCACCCTCGGGCGCATGACTCAGACTTGCCGGGTTTCAGCGGGCGCAGGCACTTCCCCGGCACCTCGAAAACCCATGTAAGGCACATCCCCCCTCAGGCCGGATCCACGTCTTCCCAGTCGCCTTCCGGCAGAGCGGCGGTGAGCCGGTCCAGGAGGTATTCAAACACCCGGGACAGATAGACCATGCCCAGAATGCGGCCCTGCTCCACCACCGGGAGGCGGCGGACATGTTTTTTCAACATCAGGTCAATGACCCTGAGCAAATGGGTGTCCGGGTCCACGGTGATGAGATCGGTGGTCATCACATCCCCCACCCGGAGGGCCGCCGCCTGGCGACAGGTGCGGTCCAGCAAGCCCTCCAGCTCCAGGTCCTGCATCTCCCCCCAGAGATGGATGTGTTTGGGCCGGATGGCCAGCAGGATATCGTAGAGGGAGAGCATCCCCACCAGCCGGCCCTGGGCGTCCACCACCATCATGCCGAAGACCCGCCGGCCGGTGGCCTCGCTGGCCTCCGCCAAGGCCCGGGCCGCCTGGCCCAAAGTGTGCTGGGGCGTGAGGGTGAAAAAGCGGGTCTCCATCACCTCCCGAGCGGTGTCGGCCATCTTCACCTCCTGCCGGGAAAAACCGGCGTAAATTGTAATAAGTTGTATCACTTCCCTCTCCTGAGGGGCAATGCCGCAGTTTCAGGAAAATTTTCCCCTGTGGAAATCCTGGCAATAAGAGTGGGCATAAGGGTTGTGGCCGTCAAATCTATCACCGGAGGGGAGCAGAATGAGGCTTTTCTCCCGCCGGCTCCAAGGACCTGCGCGGCCTGGTCAACGGCTCCACCCCTGCCCCCCCCTGAAGGTGGGGGATTATATCCAGGTCAAGGAGGGCGTCTCCACCTCCGTCCTCCAGGAACCGGGAGGTCAGCTGGCCGCCCGGGGCGGCACCTGCACCGTGGTCCTCTCCGTCATTCCCGACGGCTCCCACACCGGTTGGAAGGAGGTCCTGGGCTTCGCCGCCAGCCGCCTCACCCTGGTGGACAGCAAAGGTGGCGACAAGCGGGTGGAGGGAGTGACCCTCAATCACTACGCCACCCCCATCGGGATTCCCGGCGGCCCGGTGAACTACGGCCTCTGGGCCACCTCCCCCCGACTGGTGCGCTAAACGGAGCTGACTTGACCACGAGGCCGCACTTCAGCCGGGGTAATCTATCGGGTGAATACACCGAACCGGATGGCGGGCCGCCACCGGATAACGGTAGCCGGACACTCTTCCTCTTCCTCTCCTCCCCACGGCCTCCCTCGGTTGACTTATGTCCTGATGGGGTATAGCATGCAGGGGTACCGCCCTGACCGGCGCATCACCCCTGCGAGGTGCCCATGGACCGCTATGACGACAGCGCCTGGACGGCCAAGATGGCCGTGGGCCTGGATTTCAACTATGCCATGGCCGATTTTGTGGCCGAGCACGGCCTCACCTGGGAAGAGCTCACCGCCTTGGAGTCCCGCATGGCCCAGGTGCGGCAAAACCTGGAGGAGGGCCGCCAAAGCGGCCGCCTGGCCTTTATGGACCTCCCCTATGACCAGACCCTGGTCCGGGAGATCCAGGCCGTGGCCAAACCTTTGCTGGAATTCCTGTGGGAATTTGTCGTCCTGGGGATCGGGGGCTCCGCCCTGGGGGCCCGGGCCTTACACCAGGCCCTCTGCCATCCCCAGCACAACCGCCTGCCTCTGGGCCGTCGGGCACACAAACCCTCCCTCTGGGTGCTGGACAACATCGACCCGGACTGGCTCTACGGTATCTTAGACGGTCTGGACCTGCGCCGCACCGGCGTCAATGTCATCAGCAAATCCGGCAACACCGCCGAGACCCTGGCCCAGTTCCTCTTTGTCCACCGCATGCTGAAAAACCGGGTGGGCGAGGACAAGCTCCGGGAGCGCCTCATCATCACCACCGACCCGGAAAAGGGGCCGCTGCGCCAGCTGGCGCAGAAGGGCGGCTTCCGCTCCCTGCCGGTGCCCCCGGCGGTGGGGGGCCGTTTTTCGGTGCTCTCCGCCGTGGGCCTGTTGCCCGCCCACATGGTGGGCATCAACATCCGGGAGCTCCTGGCCGGGGCCCGGTTCATGGACCAGCGCCTCAAGGAGCGGGACTTCCTGAAAAACCCCGCCCTGCTCCTGGCCGCCCTGGCCTATCTCTTTGCCACCCAGAAGAAGCGCCCCATGTTGGTGATCATGCCCTACGCCAGCACCCTGGCGGGCCTGGCGGAGTGGTTCTGCCAGCTCTGGGCCGAAAGCCTGGGAAAGAAGTACGACCGCGCCGGCCAGGTGGTGGAGGCCGGCAGCACCCCGGTGCGGGCCTTGGGCGTCACCGACCAGCATTCCCAGTTGCAGCTCTACATGGAAGGCCCCCACGACAAGCTCATCCTCTTCCTTAAGGTGGAGAAATTCCAGCACGATATCCCCTTGCCCCCCCTGGAGATGGGGCTGGAGGAGCTGGAATACCTGGAGGGCCGCACCTTAAATGAGCTCCTGGCGGCTGAGTTTGAAGCCACCAGCTTCAATCTCATGAAGGCCGGGCGCCCCAACCTCACCCTCACCCTGCCGGAGGTCAACGCCTTCACCCTCGGCCAGCTCATCTACCTCCTGGAGGTGGCCACCGTGGCGGCGGGCGAGCTCTTCGGCGTCAACCCCCTGGACCAGCCGGGGGTGGAGGGCGGCAAGCGCACCACCTTCGGGCTCATGGGTCGGCCGGGATTTGAAAGCTACCGGGAGGAGATCCGCCACTATAAACCCAAGCAGGTGAAATACACCGCCAACTGAAGGGGAAACTTCCGGCGCACCTGACGGCCCGGTCCTGGGCGTGAAAGGGTCAGTGAACGTTTTTTCCGAGGGGAGAAAGGGGGGATAAACTTCCCCCCTTTCAGGCTCCCCTCCCACCGCCCCTCTCATTGTGGCTAAACGAGCCAGGGCTTCCTTTTGCCCTGCCTTTTTCCCCGCCCTGACCCGGCGGGGCGATTTTTGCCCTGGTTCCCGTCCCTTGCCTGCCTTTTCTCCCTTTCTCATGGTAAAATAAGATGAAATCCTCCCCGGCGTCGCAGGGGGACCCGGACCCGACGCCGCCCGGCAGTGTGAGATGGCCAAGGACACCCCCAAAAACCCCGCCCGGCGGGTGGCTTCCTGGTGGACCCGCCAACAGGACCTGGAGACCTTCCGGCTGGCCCGCTTCTTTTCCCTCACCAGCTTTGTGGTCATCGTGCTGTCCACCGCCCTCCTCACTTTGCTTTTGGCCCATCGGGCCCAGCAGATGGCCCTGAAAAAGAGCCAGGACTATCTGAAGCTCCTGGCCGCCAATCTCAACCACCAGGTCTTCCAGCAGTTTCTCCTGCCCACCGCCATCCTCAGGCAGGGCAACGTGCGGGTGGCCGAACCGGACCAATATCAGCTTTTGGATCAGGTGGTGCGCAACACCATCCATGGCTTCCACGTGGAAAAACTGGCCCTGTATGATGAGGTGGGATTTCTGGCTTACAGCACCGTGCCGGCGGAGCTGGGCAAGGACTGCTTCGAGGTGGTGGGAGTGCGCCAGGCCCTCTTCGGGGAGGAACACTTTGAACTCCCCGGGCGGCATCTCCTCTGGGCCATCTTGGCGCGCCTCAGCCACTCCGAGGCCCGTCTCACCGGCTATTTCCCCTTCCGCCTGGAAGGCAAAGACACCCAGGACGCGGGTGCGGTGGTGGGGGTGTTTGAGATCACCCAGAACATCACCAAGGACCTGGCCGAGATCAGCCGCTTCCAGCTCATCATCCTTTTGGTCTCCACCCTCATCATGGGCGGCCTCTTCCTGGCTCTGAGGCACATCGTCAAGCAGGCCGAGGTGATCATGGAGCGCCGCCAAGCGGAGCAGCGGGCTCTGGAGGCCCAGCTCCACCAGGCCGAACGCCTGGCGGCCTTAGGCGAGATGACCGCCGGCGTGGCCCACGAAATCCGCAATCCCCTGGGGATCATCAGCTCCACCGCCGAGCTCCTGCACCAGCGCCTCAGCCGCTACGAGCCCGGCAACCGCCTGGCCCAGATCATCGTGGAGGAGGCTACCCGCCTCAACAACAAGGTGACGGAATTTCTGGACTTCGCCCGGCCCCGCATCCCCAACCTGCAGCCGGTGGACCTGGAAAAGGTCCTGGAGCGCAGCCTCGAGTTCCTGGAGCCGGAAATCCAGCGCCTCAACATCCGGGTGGCCCGGCACTACCAGATGAACGGCCGGCCCCAGGTGGCGGATCCGGAGCTGCTGCACCAGGCCTTTCTCAACCTCCTGATCAACGCCCTGCAGGCCATGCCCCAGGGCGGGGAGCTGAGGGTGAGTCTCACCCCCGGCGCCGACGGCGGCAGCCACATACGGGTGGAGGATACCGGCGAAGGCATCGAACCTGAACGCTTAAAGAAAATCTTCAATCCCTTCTTCACCACCAAGGAAAAGGGGAGCGGCCTGGGGCTGCCCATCGTCAAAAGCATCGTGGACAGTCATCAGGGGGAGATCCGGGTGGAGAGCGAGCCCGGCCGGGGCACCGCGGTGATCATCCACCTGCCCCCCCTGGCAGGCTGAGCTTTCGGGAGCCCTCAGGGGGAGGGGCCACAGGCCTGCAGGCCATCTGTCCCTCTTGCATAACTATCGGGGTGCGAGGAGAACTCGGATGAGGACAGGGAAGCCAGGCTTCCCTCAGTTCATCCTCACTCCCCTGAATTGATGTAAAGGAGTTGCATGGACACCATCCTGGTCGTGGATGACGAGGCCAACTACCTCACGGTGATGGAGGCCCTGCTGGGCGAGGCGGGCTATGAGACCCTCACCGCGGCCAGCGGCGCCGACGCCCTCAAGGTGGCGGCCCAGGCGGATCTGGACCTGGTGCTCACCGACATGAAGATGCCCCAGATGAGCGGCATCGAGCTCTTAAGCGAGCTCAAGCGCCTGGACCCGGATCTGCCGGTGATCATCATGACCGCCTACGGCACGGTGGAAAAAGCGGTGGAGGCCATGAAGAAGGGCGCCTTCGACTACATCCTCAAGCCCTTCAAAAACGAGGAGATCCTGGTCACCATTGCCAAGGCCCTGGAACACCGCCACCTCTTGCGCCAGAACCGTCTCCTGGGCCAGGAGCTGGGCAAACGCTACGGCACCGCCAACATCGTGGGTCAAAGCAAGGCCATCCAGGAGATCCTGGCCTTGGTGCGCCGGGTGGCCCCCACCAAGGCCACCGTGCTCATCAGCGGCGAATCCGGCACCGGCAAGGAACTCATCGCCCGAGCCATCCACGCCTTGAGCCCTCGGGCCGCCAAGCCCTTCATCTCCGTCAATGTGGCCGCCCTCACCGAGACCCTGCTGGAAAGCGAGCTCTTCGGCCACGAAAAGGGCGCCTTCACCCACGCGGTGGCCATGCGCAAGGGCCGCTTCGAGCTGGCCGACGGCGGCACCCTGTTTTTGGACGAAGTGGCGGAGATGACCCCCGCCTTGCAGGTGAAGCTCTTGCGGGTGCTTCAGGAAATGGAATTTGAGCGGGTGGGCGGCACTCGCACCATCAAGGTGGACGTCCGGGTGGTGGCCGCCACCAACAAGGACCTGAAAGACGAAGTGGAGGCCGGCCGCTTCCGGGAGGACCTCTTCTACCGCCTCAACGTGGTGCACCTGAAGATCCCCCCCTTGCGCCAGCGGCCCGAGGACATCCCGCCCCTGGCCCACCACTTCATGCGCAAATACGCCCAGGAAAACGCCCGGGGCGATGTGAACCTCACCCCTGAGGCCCTCGCGGTCTTAAGCCGCTACCCCTGGCCGGGAAACGTCCGGGAGCTGGAAAATGTCATGGAGCGGGCCGTGATCCTCTGCAACGGCCGGGTCATCACCCCCCAGGACCTGCCCGCGGAGCTGGCCGGCGCCCGCCCGGAGAGCCCCCTGGATTTGGGCCAGATGCTCCCCTTCCACCTGCCCCTCCCCGAAGCCCTGGAGCGCATCGAGGAGCAGATGATCCGCCGGGCCCTGGAGCAGGCCGGCAACGTCCAGGTGCGGGCCGCGGAACTCCTGGGCATCACCAAAAGCCTCCTGCAATACAAGCTGAAAAAATACCAACTGACCACCCAGTGAGAAGCCCATGAAACTCCACGACTTTCCGGAAGACCTGCGTCCTCACCTGATCCCCGAACCCACCGGCCGGATGGTGTACCAGTGCCTGGAATGCGGCCGGGAATACGGCATCACCGAGCTTCTCTATACCTGCCCGGCCTGCAAGGGCCTGTTTTTGTTGATAGATAAAAATGAAGCGCGTCTGGGTGAGCGCCCCGGGGCCTTCTGGCGGCGCCTGTTTGACTACCGCAAGATGCTCAACCTCCCGGCCCTCAAGGGGATTTTCCTGTTTTACGAACTCATTGCCCCGGTTATTCCCCTGCAAGACATCGTCTATTTAGGAGAGGGGCACACCCCCGAGGTCCAGGCCTGCCCCGCCCTGGCGGAGCAGGTGGGCCGGCCCTTTGCCTTCAAAAATGACGGCCAGAACCCTTCCGCCTCCTTCAAGGACCGGGGCATGGCCGCGGCCTTAAGCTACCTCAATTTCCTGGTGCGAAGCGAAAACCTGGGCCGGGTCCTGGCAGTGTGCGCCTCCACCGGCGACACCTCCGCCGCCGCCGCCCTCTACGCCGCCTATTTGGGGGACAAGGTGGCCTCCGCCGTGCTTCTGCCCCACGGCAAGGTCACCCCCCAGCAGCTGGCCCAGCCCCTGGGCGCCGGCGCCCGGGTCCTGGAGCTCCCCGGCGTCTTCGACGACTGCATGAAGGTGGTGGAGGCCCTGGCCGACCATTACCAGGTGGCCCTCCTCAACTCCAAGAACTCCTGGCGCATCCGGGGCCAGGAATCCTACGCCTTTGAGATCGCCCAGGCCCACGATTATGAGCTGGCCGGCCTTTGTGTGGTGGTGCCCATCGGCAACGCCGGCAACATCACCGCCATCATGCAGGGGTTCCTCCGCCTCCATGACTTAGGCATCATCGACACCCTGCCCCGGGTAGTGGGCGTGCAGTCAGCCCACGCCGATCCCGTCTTCCGCTACTTCCGGGAGCCCAAGGGCCGCCGGGTCTTCACTCCTGTCCCGGTCCGGCCCTCAGTGGCCCAGGCCGCCATGATCGGCAATCCCGTGAGCATGCCTAGGGTCATTCGCCTGGCCGAGGAATATACCCGCCGGGCCGGCGAAGAAAGCGTCGTGGTGGTGCAGGTGAGCGAACAGGAGATCATGGACTCCATGCTCCTGGCCAACCGCCACGGCCACATCGCCTGCACCCAGGGCGGCGAATCCCTGGCGGGCTTCCAGGCCGCCATCAGGGCCGGCCTCATCGGCCCCCACGAAACCGGAGTCCTGGACGCCACCGCCCATCATCTGAAATTCATCGGCTTCCAGCAGATGTACTTCGACAACACCTTCCCCCCGGAATTCGAAGTCACCCCCAAACCCGAATACCAGAACTTCCCTCAGCTCATCACCCCCACCACCGACGACCCCCAGGAAAAGACCGCCGACCTGGCCCGCCAGATCGCCACGCTTTTGGGCCTCACGCCCAAGGGGGCGTAAGTCCGTGGGGGAAGGGCCAGGGAGCGAAAGCTCCCTGCCCTTCCCCACACCCCCTTCCCAACCCTTTATGTGGCAGCGTCAACCTCAGTTGACGCTGCCATCAATAAATCATCACCTCACATGGGATTGGGGGTGGGGTGTGGGGAGGGGGTAAGGGGCCACCGCCCCTTAGCCCCCTCCCACAAAAAACGGCCGCC